>CANLHC010000027.1 GCA_947490625.1 Candidatus Nanopelagicaceae bacterium | reverse complement strand
CAGGTAATCCGGAATCGGTTGTGGGACAGAAGAAACTTGAAACTCACTTTCCAGGGGGAGAGGGCGATCCAACTCAAGTTGTCTTCTCGGCTGCTCGACTTGATCAGATGAGTGCAGCTCTCAAGAACGCACCGGGAGTCTCGCAAATCACGCCACAGTTCGATGGACCAGCGATACCGGGGCAACCAGCTCCACAAATTGCAGAGGTCAACGGCAAAGTCATTCTTAACCTCACATTAAATAAATCACCCGATAGCGTTGAAGCGGGCAACGATGTTCCTGAGATTAGACGCATAGCGAAATCTGTCGATGCATCTGCTCTTGTCGGCGGAACAAGTGCGGTTTACTTCGATGTAAGAACTGCTAATGCTCAAGACAATCGCACCATTATTCCAATCGTATTACTTGTAATCACGCTCATTCTCGGTCTTCTTTTGAGAAGTATCTTGAGCGCGGTACTACTTCTCGGAACAGTGGTTCTCTCTTACTTCGCCACTCTAGGAGTCTGTGCGCTTGTGTTCAATCACATCTTCGGTTTCCCAGGTGGCGATAACTCATTCCCACTCTTTGCCTTCGTATTCCTTGTTGCACTAGGTATTGATTACAACATCTTCCTTATGACACGAGTTCGCGAAGAGTCGCTAAGAATCGGCACCCGTGCAGGAGTGATTAAGGGATTGACTGTTACAGGGGCTGTTATCACTTCAGCCGGCATCGTTCTCGCAGCGACCTTTGCAGTGCTCGGCCTATTGCCGCTGGTTCCACTTGCCCAACTTGGGTTTGCTGTGGCCTTCGGAGTGCTGCTCGACACCATTATTGTTCGCTCAATTTTGGTACCAGCGCTAGTTCATGACATCGGTCCAAAAGTGTGGTGGCCATCCAAACTTGCCAAGGGTAATTGATGCACTTTGTAGTGATTGTGAAAGTGATCGTGCATTAAGTGTCAGATCAAGAGCTACCAGTTATTGTCGTAGGTGCTGGACTTGCCGGACTTTCTGCAGCTCTCACTTTGCAGGAGGCTGGAATCCGGGTGAAGGTATTAGAGTCCGGCGGCAGAGTCGGCGGCCGAGTACAGACCGATGAGGTAAACGGGTTTCAATTGGACCGCGGATTTCAATTGATTAACTCTTCATACCCAGAATTAAAGCGGTTAAAGGTCATTGACGAATTAGATTTCGTTTACGCTCCGCGGGCAGTTGATGTAGCCATAGATAATCGGATAGTTCGCCTCGGGGATCCCCGTAGATATCTTCTTTCGATTTTCGCTCGTGGGGTGGGTTCACTCGGAGAGAAGATTTCATTCCTCAAATACCTTTTATCTCGCTCTGCGCATGGTCAAAGTGTTGCAAGTGAGTTACGTGCGGCTGGATGTGGAAATCTCTATGAGCGGGTGCTCAGACCTTTTCTTACTGGAGTATTCCTGGCCGATCCATCACTTGTTGACGCCGAAACTGGTCGCTCAATCATTAAGAGCTTTATCTCAGGAAAACCTGGATTACCAGCCTCTGGAGCTGGTCATCTCACTCAGGTTCTGGCAAGGAGAGTCAAAGATATTGAGTGCGGGGTACAAGTAAATTCAATTGATGGGCTTTCACTTCTTACAAGTGGCGGCACAGTGAGCGCCCGTGCAATTGTTATCGCAACAGATCAGACAACTGCCGCGCAGATACTTGATATTGATGAAGTTGGTCAGAGTGCATCGTGCACAACGTGGTATCACTCGACCAGCGATCCCAATGAATTTGATTCAGTACTGCGTGTTGATGGTTTAAGTCGTGGCCCAGTAGTTAACTCGATCGCAATGTCACGGTTACTCACGGCAGCGTCTCCAGCAGGGGTTACTCTCTTTTCTTCTACAACTGTGGCTCACGCGTCAGAATCAGAGGTGCGAAGACATCTTGCGATCATCTGGGGAGTAGATACAGCAGGGTGGGAGTTTGTCGCAAAATATGAAATCAAGAACGCTTTACCGCTGACTTCACCCGGAGAATCTTCGATCCCGTCGCTTCAGCTCGCACCTGGAGTGTGGAGAGCGGGGGACTATCTCAGTGCACCATCACAGAATGGCGCTCTCGCATGTGGGCGTTTAGCTGCCCTCGAAGTGATTAATTCTCTATAAGGGCAACGAGTGCTGAAGTCACGTGCGGGTAATCCCAAGTGAATCCTTCATCAATAAGTTTCTGTGGGATCACCTTCTTGGATCCCAAAACTTCTGACGAAAACCCACCAAGTGCGATCTTGAGTGCGATAGCAGGAGCTGGAAAGACTGCAGGTCGATGCATTGCGCGAGCCAACGCCGATGTAAATTCTTGATTTGTAACTGGGTTGGGTGAGACCACATTGATCGGTCCAGAAATTGGTTTCTCGAGCGCAAAGGAAATCGCGCGAATAACATCATGGAGAGTAATCCAGGACCACCATTGTTTTCCAGAACCGAGCTTTCCGCCTAAGCCGAACCTAAAGAGTGGCAACATTTTTCCAAGTGCGCCACCGGTTGGATCAAGAACAAGACCTGTACGAAGTTTCACGGTACGGACACCAGTAGCTAAATCTGCTGCAGCTTCCCACTCGCGACAAACAGCGGCAAGAAAATCATCTCCAGCGCGATCTGCTTCTGTTACACCGCGATTTCCGGATTCTCCGTACCACCCAATTGCACTTGCTGAGATAAAAACCTGAGGTTGTACTTGCGCAACTGCCTTTGCAATCGCTTCGGTTCCAAGTAAACGCGAATTAAGAATCTGCGCCTTATATTTCTTGTTCCATCGTTTATCGCCAACACCCACTCCTGCAAGATGTATAACTGCATCCACGCCAGCAAGGGCATCTGTATCTACATATCCGGTAGTTGGATCCCATTGAATTTCATCGGAAGAGACAGGTAAACGACGCACTAAGCGTTGAACTGTATGGCCCTCGCTTTTGAGATGGCCAACAAGGGCGCTACCGATCAAACCGGATGCACCGGTGATCGCTATGCGCTGAGGGAGTACTGACATTAGAGACCTAGGTCAGATTCGAATGCGCCGCCCTCGAGTCGCTCTTTGAGAGTGACAAGGAAGCGAGCAGCATCTGCTCCGTCTACAACACGATGATCATAAGAAAGTCCGAGATAGACCATGGAACGGATGGCAATTGTCTCTCCACCATCTTCACCGCGCACGACCATTGGGCGCTTTACAACTGCGCCAAGACCAAGAATCGCAACCTGTGGTTGATTGATAATTGGTGTGTCAAAGAGTGCACCTCGTGAACCTGTATTGGTAATGGTAAATGTTCCACCACTGAGTTCATCTGGATTTACCTTGTTATCACGTGTGCGTGCTGCGAGATCTACTATCTTGCGAGCAACACCACCCATATTGAGATCTCCGGCATTTTGAATAACCGGAACAAGTAACCCTCTTTCGGTATCTACTGCAATACCGAGGTGCTCTGCACCATGATAAATAATCTGATCACCTTCAACTGATGAGTTCAGTACTGGGTGTTGCTTAAGGGCCTCACATACTGCGACAGCAAAGAATGGAAGAAAGGAGAGTTTGACTCCTTCGCGTGCTTCAAATGACGCCTTAGCGCGATCACGTAGTCGAGCGACCTTTGTTACATCAACTTCAATCACTGTTGTTAACTGTGCAGAAACTGCAAGAGATTCGAGCATACGAGCGGCAATCACCTTACGAAGGCGAGACATTGTCACAGTAGTACCGCGAAGAGGCGATGTACTCATGACGGGCGCTGATCGCACTGGTGAAGAAGTAGCCGGTGAAGCCGAAGCAACTGGCGCAGCCACTGCTGCAGGTTTGGCTGCAGCCTCAACATCTTCACGTCGAACTCGACCACCGATTCCCGATCCCTTGATCGAAGAAAGATTAACGCCTAGTTCTGAAGCAAGTTTTCTGACAATTGGAGTGACATAGGAATCTGTTGGTTGTGCAACAGGAGCTTGTACAACTGGCGCAACAACAACTGGTGCTACGGGAGCTTGTACAACTGGTGCAACGACAACTGGTGCTACGGGAGCTTGTACAACTGGCGCAGCAACAACTGGCGCAACCGGCGCTGGAGCTGCCGCGGGTGCACTTTGTCCTGCCCCACCGATAACGGCAAGTCGGGCACCAACAGGAACTGTGGAATCGACTGGGACATCGATTGAAATGAGAGTTCCTGCAACCGGTGAAGGAATCTCTGTATCGACCTTATCGGTAGATACTTCAAGGAGTGCTTCATCGACTGCAACGCTGTCGCCCACATTCTTTAACCATCGTGTGACAGTTCCTTCGGTAACGCTCTCACCAAGAGCTGGCATTGAAATAATTGTTCCATTTGCTGGAGCTGCAGGTGCTTGCGCAACCGGAGCGGCAACTACTGGAGTTGCAGGTGCTTGCGCAACAGGCGCTGCAGCAACAGGCGCAGCAGCAACAGGCGCAGCACCATCTTCGATGAGTGCAAGGTCTGCACCGACAGCAACCGTTGAATCGATGGGAACAAGTATCTTGGAAAGAGTTCCGGAAACAGGTGATGGGATTTCAGTATCTACTTTGTCAGTTGATACTTCGAGCAGCGGCTCGTCGACGTTGATGTGGTCGCCTTCGTTCTTAAGCCAGCGAGTAACGGTACCTTCAGTGACGCTTTCGCCAAGTGCTGGCATCTTTACTGAAAATGTCATTTCTATTTTCCCCTTACCCGTGTGCGTGAAGCGGTTTGCCGGCTAGAGCCATGTGCGCTTCGCCCATAGCTTCAGACATTGTTGGATGTGCATGAAGCAACGGCGCAACATCATCTGCCGTAGCTTCCCAATTAAAGATTAGCTGCGCTTCAGCAAGAAGTTCACCGACGCGCGAACCAACCATATGAATTCCAAGAACAGGCCCATTCTTCTGGCTCACAAGTTTGATCGAACCTGCAGTACCAAGAATTTGTGCCTTACCGTTTCCAGCGAGGTCGTAGGTAAGTTCAACAACGTCATGGCCGCGCTCTTTTGCCTGAGCTGTTGATAAACCAACGGATGCAACCTCAGGCTCTGAGTATGTCACGCGTGGAACTCCGTCATAATTTATTGGACGAGGATTAAGCCCTGCGATCTCTTCAGCGACAAGTATTCCCTCTTGGAAGCCAACGTGAGCGAGCTGGAGAGTAGGAATGAGATCACCGACTGCCCAAATACCAGGCACGTTTGTGCGACATTTATTGTCCACGATGACATATCCACGATCCATTGTGATGCCCTGCTCTTCATAACCAAGATTTGCAGAAGTAGGGCCACGTCCCACCGAAACTAAGAGAAGTTCAGCGCTAAATGTTCGACCATCTTCAAGTTCGACGGTTACTCCATCGGCCGTGACGGTGTGCGATTTGAAACGAGTCCCTAGTTCAAAGTTGATTCCACGTTTGCGATATGCGCGTTCGAGAAGTTTTGACGAGGATTCATCTTCTAGCGCGATGAGGTGCGGCAGACCTTCGATGATTGTTACCTCAGAGCCAAATGATTTCCATACTGAAGCAAACTCACAACCAATAACACCGCCGCCTAGGACGATGACGCTCTTTGGAATGTAATCGAGTTTAGTTCCGTGATCTGATGTGATGACGCGCTTGCCATCAATTTCTAAACCAGGGAGAGTTCTTGCATATGAACCTGTAGCCAAAATTACGTTCTTGCCGGTGTATCGGGTGCCATTTACTTCAACCGTATTATTCGATACGAGCTTTCCATATCCTTCGACGTATGTGATGCCACGATGTTTTACAAGACCTTGTAAGCCTTTATGGAGCTTTGCGATGACACCATCTTTGTAAGAGTTCACACCGTTGATGTCGATTGAGTTCAAGGTGGTGTTGATACCAAAATTTGATGATTCGCGAGCAGTATCTGCCACCTCGCCGGCGTGAAGCAGGGCCTTAGTTGGGATACATCCGCGATGCAGACATGTGCCGCCGAGCTTATCCGCCTCGATCAGCACAACAGAGAGTCCGAGCTGGGCACTTCTCAAGGCAGCTGCATAGCCACCACTTCCACCGCCGAGAATTACTAGATCGACATCAGGCACAGAAGTTGCACTCCTTTTCTCACCAGACCCCTAGGTCTACACCCTTATCTTGCCAGCCTGAACGCTCAATGACTAACTGACGCTGGGGTGCAATCTCAGAATGCGAGCGAGATAACACCTAAGGCTCGCACGGGCCCGCCTCACCCTAGATTTGTTCTTGAGCAATGGCAATCAGTGATCTGACACCAATACCGGTGCCACCGACGGGGGTATACCCGTGTGGGCTGCGGTCGTTGTATGCAGGGCCTGCAATATCGAGATGGAGCCATGGAAGTTCATCGGCTACAAATTCTTTCAAGAATATTCCGGCGACAAGCATTCCGCCCATTCGGTCACCAATATTTGCTAGATCTGCAACGGGTGAATCAAGTGATGCGCGTAGCTCGCTCGGCAAAGGCATTGGCCAAAATAGTTCGCCAGTTTTTTCCGCGAGAGATAAGAATGCATCTGAAAGAGCTTGATTATTGGTCATCACTGCACTTGTACGAGTACCGAGTGCAACAACTTGCGCACCCGTCAATGTGGCAATATCGAAAATTGCATCAAGCTTCGTCTCTTCTTGGGCGCGTTGCAGAGCATCAGCTAAAACCAAGCGGCCTTCAGCATCAGGATTGAGAACTTCAACAGTCTTTCCACCGTAGATTGTGATGATGTCACTTGGTCTGGTTGCGTTATCGCTGACCATGTTCTCTGCTAATGGAGCCCAGGCATCGATTGCGATCGGTAATTTAAGCGTTGCAATAGCCAGGACTGCGGCACAAACCGCTGCAGCACCGCTCATATCAGATTTCATCGCCTCCATACCAAGAGCGGGCTTCAGGGCTAGTCCACCACTATCAAAAGTGATTCCCTTGCCAACAAATGCGTACTTCTTTGCTGCCTTAACTTTTCCAGTGGGTGTGTAAGAAATACGAACTAAGCGCGGAGGATTGGCAGAGCCTTGACCTACAGCTGTAATTCCACCGTAGCCCTTACTTTTAAGTGCAGATTCGGTCATCACCGTGATCGAGAGTCCCGCACGTGCTCCGCCCGCTGCCTTTACCTCATCAACCATACGAGCAGCGAAAGTAGAAGGGTTGAGATGGCTTGGGGGAGTGTTAATCAAGTTGCGAGCAAGGTGCGTGTATTGAGTGATTACAGACGCTTCGTCGGCAACCGCTTTGTATTCGGCCTTCGAGGCGTGCGGAGTATAAATTTTGGCTGACGCTAGTGGTGAAGTACTTGTCGCTGATTCATCGCTACGAAATTCATTAAAGAGATACGCGCCAAGGCCAGCACCTTGTGAAACAGCAGAGACATCGTGGATCCCGCGAACAGGAAGCGCAAATGTGGCAGATTTTTGGTTGGTAAGAACGCGCGCAGCGGCACCCGCAGCTCGTCGTAGCGTTTCATGCCCATACTGCTGCGATGATTTTCCAAGACCAGTAAATACTAAAAGTCTTACTGAGTTACCTGGAATTTTAATGACTTCGTCAGCTCTTCCAGTTGCACCCAAATCCGTCAAAATATCTTCAAGGCTCTTTGTATCTAGCGCTAGCTCTCCAGATTCAATGACGAGTGAGGCTTTAGCGCCCTTACGAGCGGGTGTGCCTTGCGCGAGACCGACTACGAGAATGTCATCTTTGAGTGCTGTGGTGAGTGAGAGAGCGGTCATAGTTGAAGTCACAAATGCCTTTCAAAGGTACGGAGTTTTCTGGGCTGGATTCCGAGCCCCTTAAGTGTAGGTTGATGGGATGAAAAATTCACCTTTGCACAGTCGCCATCTTGATCTGAAGGCGAAGATGGCTGACTTTGGTGGCTGGTTGATGCCTATTGAGTATCCCGCCTCAGGTGTCCTTGCTGAACACGCAGCTGTGCGCGAACGTGTTGGACTCTTTGATGTTTCGCATCTGGGCAAGGCGAGCGTCAAGGGTGTTGGCTCTTTAAATTTTCTCAACAGTATGTTTACCAACGATCTCAATCGAATTTCTGATGGCCATGCTCAATACACCCTTCTCTGTAATCCGGAAGGGGGAGTTATCGATGATGTGATTATCTACCGTAAGAGTGAGACTGATTTTTTCCTTGTTCCTAACGCATCGAACACTCATGATGTGGTGAGGAATTTGCAAGCGAACGCGCCAGATTCTGTCACCATTGAGAATCTGCATGAAGATTATGGAGTCATTGCTCTCCAGGGCCCACTGTCAGCAACAGTCCTCAAGAATCTAGGTGTCTCCTGCGAGATGGATTACATGGCGTTTTCAGAAATCACAATTGCACAGATGCCCGCAATTCTTTGCCGCACCGGGTACACAGGCGAATATGGGTTTGAGATCATCCCGTTGCGTGCTGATGTTGCCGCAATGTGGGATTTACTTTCCGAACATGTCCTCAAAGCTGAAGGTTTAGTGTGCGGCCTTGGAGCGCGAGACACGTTAAGAACAGAGATGGGCTATCCACTACATGGCCATGAACTTTCTCTTGCGATCTCACCAGTACAAGCAAGTGCGACGTGGG
>CANLHC010000026.1 GCA_947490625.1 Candidatus Nanopelagicaceae bacterium | reverse complement strand
GCTTCGCGCTGCTGCCTCTTCGTGCACCGCTGGTGAAACACCATGGGCTGAGAAAACTACTGTCTGGCCCTCAGGAACTTCATCTGTTTCGCTAACAAAGATGACGCCCTTTTGTTCAAGGGTTTGGACAACGTGCTTGTTGTGAACGATCTCTTTGCGGACATAGACAGGTGCGCCATAGGCCTCAAGCGCTTTTTCAACGGTAATGACTGCGCGATCTACGCCGGCGCAATATCCACGGGGGGCGGCTAGAAGTACGCGTTTGCCTGATTCCATGTGGGTGAGTCTATTAGGCTGGGCTCATGTTCGAAACTTCAAGTGAGAAACCCGCGCCAGTGCGCGTTGTCACTGAAGCAATTAAGGAGTATCTCGATCGATTGGGCCCCATCTGGATTGAGGGCGAGATCTCAGAGCTCAATGAACGCAGCGGTGGAATGGCATTTATGCGCCTGCGCGATACCAGCGCCGATATGAGCCTTTCTGTCATGTGTTACAAAACAGTCTTAGCTTCGGTGCAACCACTGCCGGCAAATGCGCGTGTTGTGATTCATGCAAAGGCGTCGTGGTACACAAAGAGTGGAACGCTGACAATGTCGGCGAAAGAGATCAGGCAGGTCGGTGTTGGTGAATTATTGGCACGTTTAGAAGAACTCAAAAGCGCACTGGCTAAAGAAGGTCTCTTTGATGCAGATCGTAAAGTTGCTCTGCCGCGTCTACCCAAGAAGGTCGGTTTGATCTGCGGACGCAATACCGATGCGATGAAGGATGTTGTTGAAAATGCACGCCGTCGTTGGCCGGCAGTTGAATTTGAAATCCGCGAAGTTGCTGTGCAAGGAAGTGCCGCAGTTGTTGAAGTTTCACAGGCACTTGCCGAACTGGAGGCTGATGGAGATGTTGATGTCATCATCATTACGCGAGGCGGTGGATCATTTGAAGATCTCTTGCCATTTAGCGATGAGAGTTTAGTTCGTCTCGCCGGTTCATGTCTGACACCGATTGTTAGCGCGATCGGCCATGAGAAAGATTCACCACTGCTTGATCTCGTTGCAGATTACAGAGCATCGACCCCGACAGATGCCGCCAAGCGTGTGGTGCCAGATATTGCCCAGGAGATCGCTGATATCGACCTGATTCGCCAACGTTTATTTCGCAAAGTCACTCATCTTCTCGATTTTGAAATCTCAACAATTTCGCATTTAACTGCTCGCCCTGTGATGAAAGATCCGATGGTGATTGTGTCTTCGCGAGTAGATCAGATTTCAACTGCCCGTGATCGCGCAGCACGCACGATGACGGCGCTGATCGATAGTGAAAAACGTGAACTCAAGCAGGTACGTGCCCACCTTCGATCTCTATCGCCACAGTCGACCCTTGATCGCGGATATTCAGTTGCGACCTTAGAAGACGGTGCCATTGCACGCGATGCGGCAAAAATTCCCGCAGGTGCCCACCTCAGAGTTCGACTAGCAAAGGGCTCATTAGAAGCAACGGTAGAAAGAAGAGTAGATTAGGAACATGGCTGCAGAGAAGAAGATCTCATACGAGCAAGCCCGCGATGAACTTGCCGAGATTGTGGAATCCCTTGAATCAGGAAGTGCCACACTCGAAGAATCACTTGCACTCTGGGAGCGCGGCGAAGCGCTAGCAAAGATCTGCCAAGAGTGGCTCGATGGTGCAAAGGCGAAGATCAAAGCAAGTCGCTCATCTGCCGAAGATGGCTCCGAATAGGAGATCGCGATGGCACCTCAATTTACGTATTCCGATCTTCTGCCACTGGGTGAAGATTCAACGCAGTATCGCCTCTTAACAAAAGAAGGCGTCTCTGTTAAAAAACATGGCGACCTGGAATTTCTCCATATCGAAGCTTCAGCGCTTTCGCATTTAAGCGAAGTAGCCATTCACGATATTTCACATTACCTGCGCGCAGCTCATTTACAGCAGCTGACAGATATCTTGAGCGATCCTGAGGCTTCACCAAATGATCGCTTCGTTGCGACCGATCTATTAAAGAATGCCAATATTGCAGCAGGTGGTGTTCTACCGATGTGCCAAGACACTGGTACCGCGCTGATTACAGGAAAGAAGGGTCAATACGTATTGACCTCAAGTAAAGATGAGATTGCCCTTTCACAGGGAATTTATGATGCCTACACAAAACTGAATTTGCGATATTCGCAGATGGCTCCTGTGACCACATGGGACGAGAAGAACACCGGCAATAACTTGCCAGCGCAGGTCGAGATTTATTCAGATACCGACCATAGCGATGAGTACAACTTCCTCTTTATTGCAAAAGGTGGCGGAAGTGCCAATAAATCATTCTTATATCAAGAGACAAAGGCGGTACTTAATCCCGCATCGTTTATGGCATGGCTTGATGGAAAACTACGTTCTATCGGAACAGCTGCCTGCCCGCCGTACCATCTAGCAATTGTCATCGGTGGAACAAGTGCCGAACACACAGTAAAGACAGCAAAACTCGCCTCGACAAAGTATTTAGATTCACTGCCTACATCAGGGGATGCGGCAACCGGGCATGGTTTTAGAGATATTGAATTGGAAGAGAAGGTTCTTGAACTCACTCGCACGCTAGGAATCGGCGCGCAATTTGGTGGCAAGTACTTCTGCCACGATGTGCGCGTAGTCCGACTTCCTCGCCACGGTGCCTCACTTCCCATTGCAATCGCCGTATCGTGTTCGGCAGATCGCCAGGTCAAAGCTAAGATCACGCGCGATGGCGTCTTTATTGAAGAACTCGAGCGCGATCCAGCACACTTCTTACCTGAGACCACCGATGAACATCTCGATGATGATGTAGTGGCAATCAACCTCAACCAACCGATGGATGCAATCCGCGCCGAACTTTCTAAGC
Organism: Candidatus Nanopelagicaceae bacterium; assembly: GCA_947490625.1. GTDB lineage: Bacteria > Actinomycetota > Actinomycetes > Nanopelagicales > Nanopelagicaceae > Planktophila. The sequence continues at coordinate 5,836 of CANLHC010000026.1, read as the reverse complement.
ATCCAGTTAAAACTCGAGTGAGTCTGTCCGGAACTATCGTTGTTGCGCGCGATCTTGCTCATGCAAAGATTAAAGAGGCGATCGATAAGGGCGAGGCAATGCCGCAATACCTGAAGGATTACGCTGTTTATTACGCGGGCCCAGCCAAGACTCCAGAAGGATATGCATCAGGTTCATTCGGACCAACAACTGCCGGTCGCATGGATTCTTACGTTGATTACTTCCAAGAAAAGGGCGGCTCATTTGTCATGCTGGCAAAGGGCAATCGCTCACAAGCTGTGACAGATGCCTGCAAGAAATTTGGCGGCTTCTATCTGGGATCTATTGGTGGGCCGGCTGCACGCCTTGCCCAAGATTGCATTACAAAAGTTGAGGTCTTAGATTTTCCAGAACTTGGAATGGAAGCAGTCTGGAAGATTGACGTTGTTGATTTCCCAGCATTTATTGTTGTTGACGATAAGGGTAATGATTTCTTTGCCCAGACTTCAAAGCCAATGACAATCGGCAGCCGTCCTAGCGAAGTTTAGAAGAGCGCTCTTTAGTAGTAATTACTGCGCTTAAATTTATTCCAGGCTTTGCAAGGGTTGTCATAGCGAATCTCGATATAACGAAGTCCCCATCGCATCTGAGTCACTGGGTTTTTACGCCAATCGCTAGAGATAATCTCCATACGATTTGCTGGATATGCCTGCGGAATTCCATGAGCGCCGGTGCGTGGATTGCGCGCCTGGTAATTCCAATTGCTCTCTTTGGTCCAGAGTCGGTTGATGCAGGCAAATTGATAGCTGCCCCAGTTGTACTCAGTCTTCATGATCTGGCGGGCGACATATTTCGCACCGTTAGGGGTGCGGGCAATTTCGACCTGGCGCGTGACCGATGCGGCCAATGCCATCTCAGATGCAAAGAGGGATTGGGAGAATTCAAGTTGTGAAAAGAGTGCGACGCCTTCGGAGAGATCGACCTCTGACGATTTAAGGTTTGTCGCTTCAGGAAGAACCAGGCGGGTGCTCTGTGGGAAATCTAAACCGTAGGCAGTTGGTTGGGCGCTGGCCAGAATCAACAGGGTCGCGATAAGAGACCAGTGGCCAACAACTCGACGTCGCGGCTTAGCAAAAAGCTCTCGCATCACACCCCTCCTTCTCTCACTCATGCTCCCCATTGCCTTCGTCAGGCAAACCCTCATCACCCCAGAAATGGGGATCTAAGGGAAGGGGGAATGGCTTTAGAGTGGCAAGGCAAGAGGGCATCGGCAAATCAGAACACGCATGGCGTGGAAATTCTCAGAAAGTTAGTTTGCTGTGGATAGGTAAAAGTGCTGGTCAGAATGGGGGAAGTCCGATATGCCCCATTTGTGACTGTGATCTTTAAATAGCCCGGATTCGCAAGGCCTAGCCGACGGGACCTTCCAGCATTTCAGTGACCAGAGCGGCGATCGGCGAGCGCTCTGAGCGGGTGAGGGTGACATGGGCAAAGAGCGAGTGGCCTTTGAGTTTTTCCACCACTGCAACGACGCCATCGTGGCGACCGACTCGCAAGTTATCGCGTTGGGCGACATCGTGGGTGAGAACAACGCGCGAACCTTGGCCGATGCGGGAAAGGACGGTAAGTAGAACGCCTCGTTCCAGTGATTGGGCCTCATCGACAATGACAAAGCTATCGTGCAGTGAGCGACCGCGAATATGGGTCAGAGGGAGAACTTCAATAAGTCCGCGCGCAATGATTTCATCGATCACCGCTTGGCTAACCAGGGCTCCCAATGTGTCAAAAACTGCCTGGGCCCAGGGCGACATTTTTTCGCCTTCGCTGCCCGGTAAGTATCCAAGTTCTTGACCGCCGACCGGATAGAGCGGACGGAAGATCACAACTTTTTTTAAGTATCCAAGTTCTTGACCGCCGACCGGATAGAGCGGACGGAAGATCACAACTTTTTTGTGGAGGCGCTTCTCCATCACCGCTTCGAGTCCGGCACATAAGGCAAGGGCGGACTTTCCGGTTCCTGCCCGTCCGCCAAGAGAGACGATACCGATCTCTTCATCGAGTAGAAGATCAAGTGCGATCCGTTGTTCGGCGCTTCGACCGTGAAGGCCAAAGGCGTTGCGATCACCGCGTACCAAACGCAACTGCTTATCGGCTGTGACGCGAGCCAGTGCGCTCCCTTTTTCAGAGTGCAGGATGACGCCAGTGTGTACTGGGAGGGTGTGAGCGCACTCGTGATCTGCGCGATCGCCGGAATAGAGATCATCAATAACGTTATGGCCAACGCTAATTTCTTCGATTCCAGTCCAACCGCTATTGGATACCAACTCTGCTAAATATTCTTCTGCGGTAACTCCGACCGATGATGCTTTGACGCGAAGTGGGAGATCTTTTGTCACTAAGACAACGTCGCGACCATCTGACATGAGATTCTTTGCAATCGCCAAGATTCGAGAATCGTTGGTGCCATCGCGCAAGAAGCCATGGGGCAATGAGCTTAAATCTGTGTGGTTAAGTTCGACTGAGAGGGTTCCGCCTTCGGGGGTAATCGTCAGCGGCTGATCAAGTCGGCCATGTTCGATTCGTAGATCATCAAGTGCGCGAAGTGCGGCGCGGGCAAAGTATCCCAGCTCTGGATGATCTCGTTTGGTCTCAAGCTCTCCGATAACTGCGATCGGAATAATGACTTCATGCTCTTCAAAGCGCAGCAAGGCCCCTGGATCTGCCAAAAGAACGCTGGTATCTAATACGTATGTCTTACGCGGTGGGTGTGCCAACGGTGAGAGCTCGCAATTCTTTAATTGTTCTAGAAGGGGCCTGCTTCGGATACCAAATCCTAGAACTGAGAAGCTTTTTCCTTGAGCGACACGCCATTACTGAAAGTGACGGGAAGGTGAACTACTTACCCAGCCTTACTTACCTAGCCGACGCTGGCGTTGTGAATATGCGCGAAGTGCTCGAAGGAAATCAACGCGACGAAAATCTGGCCAATAGGCTTCGCAGAAATAAAACTCAGAGTGCGCACTCTGCCATAACAAGAATCCGCCCAGCCGTTGTTCACCCGATGTGCGAATTAAAAGCTCAGGATCTGGCTGACCTGCTGTGTAGAGATACTGCGAAATCTCTTGCGCATCCAATGCAGCGGTGGCTTGGTCAATGCTCTTTCCTTCAGTCGCTGCCTGCTGCAGATAACTCTTCACCGCATCAACGATTTCGCGCCGCCCGCCATAGCCAATTGCGACGTTGACCTCCATCGTTCCGGGGTGCGTAGGTAGCGATGATAACTTCTGCTGCATCCAATCAGGCAAGAGATCTAGTGCACCCACTGCTTTGATTGTCCATCGGCCAGTTCGCGATAACTCATCAACGCTCTCGCCAATAACTGCTAAAAGAGATTCAAGTTCTTCGGGCGTGCGTTTAAAGTTATCGGTAGAGAGCATCCAGAGCGTTACTACCTTTACCTGCGCTTCTTCACACCATCCGAGGAAATCAATAATCTTGTCTGCACCACGTCTATGTCCCTTTGGATCATCAGCGCTCGGGTTGCTCATTGCCCATCTGCGATTGCCGTCGAGAATCACTCCTACATGTTGCGGGGTCTTACTAAAATCTAAATCACGAACAATCCTTGATTCATAGAACGGGTAGAAAATACCCTTAATAGCCCTACGAGTTCTGCTGAGCAACACGGCGCTCCAGAACAAATGATGCAATCGGCAATGTCCCACCCAAGACCATCCAAATCATGCCTGTGATGCTTTTGCGCATCTTTACACTCAATTGCAGGGCAGCCAAGACATAGAAAATATAGAGAGCGCCGTGAATTTGGGTAATCCAGACAATCCATGGCTGGGTCTCTTCAAGGTGGAAGAGATACTTCGCCGGCATATAGAAAAACCAGAGAAGTAACGAGAGGTAGCCGCAGATTATTGCCATCACCCGAAAGCGAAAAACAGCACTTTTCATGCGCTTAACGTATCTCTTTCTTGGCGCTTTCGGTAGAAAGGTAGATAGATCACAATCGCTGCCATCAACCACCAGATAATGACATAAGAGATATGTTGCCAGTAATACCCAGTCGCTTTGGACTTTACTTCGGCTACATCAATTCGGTCACGAGAAATTACACCTTCGCTGACCTGTTCACCGGTTGCTACAAGAAATCCATCGTAGAGATCAAGATCTGTGAGAGCGACAATAACGCTGCTATCAATGCGAGAAATCACCCCTGGAGAATTTCTCACTCGATCTTCAAATTGTCGAGGTTGCACAACTGCCTGAAGATCGACACCGGTTGACATTGCAATTCTTGGCTCTGTTAAACGATCTTTCCAATACCCGCGCACAACAAGAATTGCACTGGATTCATCGACCTGCATCAGCCCGACTTCCCAATCACTCATAAGCCCTTGCTGATCGATCTGATTAGGGGCACGAAAAGTAAGGATGTAATTTCCGCGCAGAGAAACTTTTTTTGCAACTGAGCGAGAATCTAGGGCTGTAGCAGGAGAAGCTAAATCTGATAACTGATACACGATTGGATCTGGCGCTGCATTCTTAGCTTCTTGTAAATCATTGGCAGCATCAAGTTGCCATAAACCTAGTAATCCAAAGATGGCGACTAATGTGAGTACTACAACAGCCTTACCAAGAAGTTTAATTCTCACCGCTGTTTTCTCGATCTTTCATTTTATTAAAACGTTTGTAGAAACTGCGCAATAAAAAGGCCACTGATATGCAGAGAATCAAAACAGTGAGCGAACCAGCCGACCCCATAAAGTCTTCGTTTTCCATGAGAGAATTCTCCCATGTCGCCATCGAAAGAGAACCCTGTGGGTGATGAGACCTTCGACTACAACGACCGCTATGGAATCACTCCAAAGAGAGCCTGGGTTTTACCTGCTGCGATCTTTGCCATTATTGGGCTGGCCTGGACTTTGTGGGCAGCACTCGATCATTCACGGCCCGAGTTAAGGTCCACTCTCTATTCATTTTCTGTGACGGGCGAGCGAGAAATCACGATGCGGTATGCGATAGAACGTCGCGACCCGCAAGCAGTAGTTATCTGTACTTTACTTACTTTAGATATTGATAAAAATGTCGTCGGACAAATTGACGACCAAATCGATGGTGGCGAATCTAAAGTCGAACGTATTGTTGCGATTCCGGCCCGACTTACCCCTGTCAGCGCGCGTATCGCCGCCTGCAGGATTTCCTAACTCGCCCATCACCGCTAACCTTTCCACCTATGAGTACTCCACAAACCTGGTTGACCCAAGAGGCAGCCGATCGCCTGCGATCAGAGTTAGAGACTCTGGAAACTTCTGGCCGTCGTGATGTGACCGCCAAGATTGAGGCAGCACGCGCCGAAGGTGATTTGAAAGAAAATGGCGGCTATCACGCAGCTCGTGACGAGCAAGGCAAGATGGAGGCGCGCATTCGCCAACTCAAACAGATTCTTGAAAATGCACATATCGGAACTCCGCCTGCAAGTGCCGATGGCGTTGTCGGTGCCGGAATGGTGGTCACTGCAAAAATTGCAGGAGATGAGATGAAGTTTTTGTTGGGCTCGCGCGAAATCACATCGGATGAATTCGATGTCTATAGCGAAAAGTCACCACTAGGGAGCGCAGTTATGGGTGCCAAAATTGGCGACACTGTTTCTTACACTGCGCCTAACGGCAAGGCGATCTCTGTTGAGATCATCGAGGCCCGCTTCATTTAGTTTCTTGTCTGGCTAGTTAGCTGCTCGCGCATACTTTCGTGCACTGAGTGGAATAAAAATCACCATCAAGAGCACCATATACACCAGCGAGGTAATCAGCGGATACTCACTTGGGAATGATCCGGCAGTTGCGCC
>CANLHC010000025.1 GCA_947490625.1 Candidatus Nanopelagicaceae bacterium | reverse complement strand
GATCTCCTCTGAGTGAAAGACGTGCCTGATCTAAATCGAAGAGCTCATCTGGTGAAAGATAAACGGTTATCTTTTCATCATGACGTTCACGTCCTGAAGGAGATTTATCAACGCTAACAACGCGGCGACGAGGGATTGATCGCACACCCTTCTTCGCCTTAGGTGTCGCAGAAGGAGTAGCAACAGCAGGTGTTGGTTCTACTGGAACTTCGCGTACTGCGCTGAGTGCGGGGCTATTTTGTTTAAAAAGCTCATCTGCTCCGGGCAAACTGGCTCTGCGGGTCATCGTGCTCCTCCTCGTGCAATTAATTCACGGGCAAGGCGTCGATATGACGCTGCGCCGCCTGAAGATGATGCATAACTTGTGATTGGTTCTCCGACCACAGTGGTTTCAGAGAAACGAATAGTCTTTGCAATGATGGTGTCAAAGACATCATTGGGATACTTTTCGAGAATAGCGCTCAGAACCTCACGGTTATGGAGAGTCTTGCGATCGTACATTGTCGCAAGGATTCCAATTAATCTGAGTTCAGGATTAAGAAAGTTTTTGACCTTTTCAATGTTGCCGCTCAATTCAATGAAACCATGAAGAGCAAAGTATTCACACTGCAATGGAACAATCACTTCGTGTGATGCCACGAGTGCGTTGACGGTGAGCTGACCCATGGTTGGCTGGCAATCGATGAGGATGACGTCATATTCATCCTTGAGAGTTGCTAGAGCACGCTTCAGAAATTGTTGTCCACCAATCTCTGATGGAAGTTTAGATTCGGCAGCACCAAGGTCGCGGCTGGCCGGGAGAAAATCAAGGCCAGCGACAGATGATTTAAGAACGATCTGTTGAATATCTGCAGCTGGATCCATGAGTGCGTGATAGACAGTATTTTCTAGTGGAAGTGCATGTGCATTCACGCCAAGTCCGAGAGATAGTCCGCCTTGCGGATCGAAATCAACGAGAAGTACACGACGGCCAAGTTCTGCCAAGGCAGCACCAAGGTTGATTGTGGTTGTCGTCTTTCCGACGCCACCTTTTTGGTTGAAGATCGAGATTACTCGTGCGTCGCCGTGCTCAGAGATGGGTGCAGGCACTGGAAAGTGTGCGACCTTAGCGCCGGTGAGGCTGGCGGTGGTGACCACATCATCATCTTTTGTCGATATAGCGCTCAATCGAGAAACCTCTTTCTTCCTGAGGCAGACTCTACGCGTGGAGTGCGTGTGACGGCAAGTAAGGCCTGATAAAAACAAGTATCGTGCACCCGTGGATATCTCTTTAGAAACTGCTGAACAGGTTGCCCCTGAAAGTGGCTTCAACGTCCACCTCTCAAACTTTGATGGACCCTTTGACCTGCTCCTTCAGCTGATTTCTCGACATAAGCTCGATATCACAGAGGTTTCGCTGAGCCTGGTCACCGATGAATTTATCTCCTATATACGCTCACTTGAGCTCTCGGGTGAGGGCTGGCGGCTGGATCAGGCGACCGAGTTCCTCGTAGTCGCTGCCACTCTGCTGGATCTCAAGGCGGCGCGTTTGTTGCCTAGCGGTGAGATAGACGATGAAGAGGACCTTGCCCTGCTTGAAGCGCGCGATATTCTCTTCGCCCGATTGCTCCAATATCGAGCATTTAAGGAGATCGCCGCCTCCTTCCAGGAGATGATCGACTTCGCCGACAAGTCCTTCCCACGAGTTGTAGCCCTTGATCCGGCCCTAGCCGCCCTTTTGCCTGAAGTGTTGATCGGCGTAGGGGCTGAGCGCTTTGCAGCGATAGCTGAGCGCGTCTTGACGCCTAAAACTCCTCCGATCGTAGCGATCGAGCACCTGCACAACCCATTGGTGAGCGTGACCGAGCAATCTCGCCTCGTGGTCGAGGCCTTACGCCAGGCCAAGAGCATGAGCTTTCGAAGCCTCTGCGTGGGAGCTGAATCGACCCTGGTCGTGGTGGCTCGCTTCCTCGCCCTCCTGGATCTCTACCGCCAGGGAAACCTCAGATTCAACCAAGTGATCGCCCTGGGCGAGCTACAAATCAGCTGGACTGGGGCCGAATCCGGCGATATTGAGATCACCGACGAGTTTGATATCCCGGTCGTGCTGGTAGATGAGACAGATGAGGATAAAAATGTCTAATGTAGAAGTTGATAGATCAATCGAGGCGATCCTCATGGTCGTTGATGAGCCAGTCAGTGAGCTCACCTTGGCCACTGTTTTGGAGGTCCCAGTCGATATCGTCGTCGAGGCTCTCAACCGCCTCACCCATTCGTACGAGGATCGAGGCTTTACCCTCAAAGCGATCAACGGGGGATGGCGCTTCTACAGCCACCCTGATTGCTCTCCAGCTGTTGAAAAATTTGTCCTCGATGGCCAGCAGAATCGCCTCACCCAGGCAGCTTTGGAGACTTTGGCCGTCATCGCTTACCGCCAACCTGTATCCAGAGCCCGAGTCTCTGCCATCCGGGGCGTCAATGTTGAGGCCGTAATGAAGACCCTGGTCAATCGCGGCCTAGTGGAGGAGTACGGCGTTGAAAATGAGACTGGGGCGATCTTGTACAAGACGACCAGCTATTTCCTGGAGCGCTTGGGCCTTAAATCCCTTGATGATCTCTCGCCCTTGGCTCCGCACCTGCCTGATCTTGATGGACTCGATGAGATTCTGGAGAGCCTCACCGACTAATCCCGGGCTAGCCCGCTCAACTGGTTTTGCCTAACCACCCCTGTCACAAGTAAAGTAGCCCTGCGCCCAGTTGAGGGCGCCCCTTAAGACTGTCGAGAATGGATAGCCTTCACATGAGCCTTACACGCCTGAACAAAATTATTGCCGACGCTGGAGTGACCTCGCGTCGCGGAGCCGATGAACTGATCCAAGATGGCCGGGTGAGCGTCGACGGACACATCATTCGAGAGCTCGGTGCTAAGTTTGACACCGCAAAGGTCAAAGTAATGGTTGATGGTGAGACAATTACGGCAACATTGACTAAGTCTTATTTAGTACTTCATAAACCTAAGGGTGTTTTGTCCACGATGTATGACCCCGAAGGCAGGCCCTCACTTGCCGACTTTATTGACTTCCGCAAGGAGCGTCTCTTCCATGTAGGTCGGCTGGATAAGGACTCAGAAGGCCTGATTTTACTGACAAATGATGGAGATCTGACCTTCCGTGCCACACACCCCTCCTACGGTCTGGTCAAGAGCTACCTGATCGAGTTCGAAGGACAACTTCCACCAGGTGTGGACAAGATCTTGCTCAAGGGGATTGAGCTCGAAGATGGGATGGGGAGAGTCCTCTCCTTCAAGCACCTGTCGCCGCATTGGATCGAGGTCAGCATTCATGAGGGTCGCTATCACATTATTCGCCGACTGATGGAGGCGGTCGACCTTCGCGTGTTGCGCCTGATCCGCACCAACTTTGGGCCGATCAGTTTGGGGGATACTCCACCCGGACGATGGCGAGATCTTAATGACGGTGAATTGGCAAATCTACGAAACGCTTTAGACATTAATTAATTTATAGATATTGAAACTATATACCGGTAAAGCAATTTGTCGATTATTATTTCTACAGTTCCGGAAAAGCAGTTTTATCGATAATTTGCCCAGATTCCATGCTTAATAAGTCTCCATAAAAACTCTTTATCGATATTTAGGGTTTCATGGCTGCGTCGGTCATTGAGTGAGGGGCGAAATTGATCGGTATAGGAAGCATATTTGTCCTGATATATATTTATCGATAAACACGCAAAAAGAGAAGAGCGCCATTACGGGGTTAGGGGTTATCCTTTTCCCATGAGCCATGTTCGAGCGATTCGCGGTGCCACTCAGTTAGAGGCCAATACCGTCCCGGCGATGGCCGATGCGACAAAGGAGTTGCTTTTAGCTCTTCTGGAGGCAAATGGGCTTACACCGCGTGATGTGATCTCGGTGATTCTCACTGTGACCCCTGATCTCAATGCCGCCTTTCCTGCCGCTTATGCCCGTGAGGTCGGTTTTCAATCCGTGCCGCTCATCTGCGCGGTAGAAATTGATGTACCAGGAGCCCTTCCTCGTGTTTTGAGAGTGATGCTTCACTGCAATACTGAGCGTGAAATCGAGGAGATTTCGCATATCTATCTCCACGGTGCGACCGCTCTTAGACGAGATATCGCCCAATAAAATGGCCGAAAAGCTCACTCATATACGCATTGTCGGCGCAGGATTAATAGGAACATCGATCGGACTTGCCCTTAAGGGGGTTGGGGTCAAGGTTTCGATCAGAGATTCGGACCCTCGTGCTGAGGATCTTGCGCGGGACCTACTCGAGGACCGCGACGGTGAAAATACCTCTGTCGAACAGCTCTGCATCATCGCTACTCCGCCAGATTCAATCGCTGATGTGATTTCGCAGGAGTTATCTCGAAACTCTGGCTTGAGGGTTATGGATATCAGCAGCATTAAAACTAAACCTCTACTTGATGTATCGAAAACTTCTCTTGATCCAGCCTTCTTTGCCGCGACGCATCCGATGGCGGGTCGCGAGGTCAGTGGTCCGGAGTCTGCGCGGGGCGATCTCTTTATCGGCCGTCCATGGGTATTGATCTCAGAGGGAGTTGATCCGTCCCTGCTTGCGCATGTGAAGGAGGTAATCGCTCTCTGTGGGGGAGCGCCGATGATCCGCAGTGCCGCCGACCATGATCGAGCCGTAGCTCAGGTGAGCCACCTTCCTCAAATTCTTTCATCCCTGCTGGCAGGCTCACTCAATAGAGCTCATCAAGAAGACCTCGAGCTGGCGGGTAGCGGGCTGCGGGATACCACTCGATTGGCTGATTCAAATCCAGAGCTCTGGGGCCAGATTCTCAGTGGCAATGCAGAAGCGTTGCGACCTTTGCTGATAAGTCTACAAAACGACCTTTCCACCATCGTCGCAGGGTTGAATGACAATGCCGTTGCGCAAGAACTGATTGCATCAGGAAGACGAGGGCGTGCACGTATCCCTGGAAAACATGGTGGTCAGTCTCGTGAATATTTCCTCGTGGCAGTAGTCATCGATGACAAACCAGGACAACTCGCTGCAATTATTGAATCCTGCGCTCAGATTCAGGTCAACATTGAGGATCTGCAGATAGAACACACTCCAGGACAAGAAACTGGTTTGATCACACTTTCTTTTGCACCTCAGGATGGTCAAAAGGTGATGTCGCACCTGCAAGATCAGGGATGGAAGGTTCATCCTTCTCGGTAGAATAGGTATGCACGATTTGATTGCACGTTAGGTGTTTTCCTAAAATTTGATGAAGAGAGCCGGTAGATGATCGTCATAGCAATAGATGGTCCTAGCGGAGCGGGAAAATCAAGTACATCCCGCGAAATCGCACGAAGAGCAGGCTGGAATTATTTAGATACCGGCGCGCTCTACCGTGCCGTTACATGGTTATCGATCTCTCTTGATAGCACTGAACCTCACGTCATTATTCAGGGATTGAAAACTTCACCGATTCGATTTGTATCTGATCCAACCAAGCCACAAGTATTTTGTGGTGATAATGATCTGACAGAAGAGATTCGATCTGAAAAAGTTACTGCAGCGGTAAGTGCAATTAGTGCCATTCCACAGATTCGCGCGGAGTTACTGACACTGCAACGAAAAATCATTGATAAGGCCGATCGCGGAATAGTTGTTGAAGGTCGCGACATCGGCACAGTCGTTGCGCCACATGCAGCGATGAAAGTCTTTTTAACGGCAGATCTGCAGGCGCGTGCGCTCCGACGCGATACTGAACTTGGCGCGCAACATGGAGCTGAAGCTATTGGGCAATCCTTAAGCGAACGTGATCACGTTGATTCCACACGCGCTATTTCACCTTTAAGCACAGCAAGTGATGCGGTGATCGTTGATTCAACAATGCTCAATCTTGAGGAAACTATTGAGCGCATTTGGGAGCTATTGAAAGAGAGAAACCTCTTGGGGTTGCCAATCGTCGCAATACTCGGGCGCCCAAATGTTGGTAAGTCAACGTTGATTAATCGCTTCCTCGGTCGCCGAGAAGCTATCGTTGAAGATACACCTGGTGTTACACGTGATCGTGTCTCTTATGAATGCGAATGGAATGGTCGCAGATTTATCATCATGGACACTGGTGGTTGGGAATCAAAACCAGATGGAATTTCAGTTCAAGTGTCAGCCGGTGCAGAGCGTGCAATGGAAGAGGCAGATGTTCTCGCCTTTGTTGTTGATGCACATGTGGGAGCACTCGATGAAGATGACATTCTTGTGCAAGAGCTAAGGAAAGCGAAGAAGCCAACAATCCTTGTTGCAAATAAAGTTGATGGAGATTCAGATGAATCGGATGCGCATGCTTTGTGGAATCTAGGTCTTGGACAACCTTGCTTTGTTTCAGCGCTGCATGGTCGGGGGAGCGGTGATCTCCTGGATTTAATAGTGCGCGAATTGCCAGAAGTGGGTGGAGCACAGGCCCAGGATGGTTACCGCCGTATAGCTTTGATTGGACGTCCCAACGTTGGAAAATCAAGTTTGCTCAATGCACTAGCGGGAGAATCGCTATCGATTGTTGATGACGTTGCTGGAACTACACGCGATCCGGTTGATTCACTGATTGATTTCGGTGGATCAATCTGGAGATTCGTTGATACGGCAGGGCTAAAAAAGCGCGCCAATCAAGCAAGTGGAACCGATTACTACGCGACTCTTCGCACTCAGGCAGCACTGGATAGGTGTGAGTGTGCAGTCGTCGTTCTTGACGCATCACAACCAATCTCAGAGCAAGACTTGCGTGTCATCACAATGGTCGAGGAAGCTGGAAAAGCCTTAGTACTCGTGATGAATAAGTGGGATCTGGTGGATGAAGATCGCCGTGATCAACTCGATCGTGAAATTGATCGACACTTAGATCAAGTGGAGTGGGCACAACGTGTAAACGTTGCAGCAAAGACCGGCTGGCATCGCGATCGCCTTGCTCCAGCTATTCGAACTGCCCTGGATTCATGGGAGCGTCGAGTCCCTACATCGAAACTCAACTCTTTCTTGGGAGCCCTCATTGGTGCAACGCCTCCACCGGTGCGAGGTGGCAAGCAACCAAAGATTTACTACGCGACCCAGGCAGGTATCGCGCCACCAAAGTTTGTTGTCTTCTCAAGTGGTTGGATCGAAGCCTCATATCGACGATTTATCGAACGTCGCTTGCGTGAAGAGTTCGGATTTCCTGGCACTCCCGTTCAAGTCGCTATTCGCGTAAAAGAGCGAGATAAAGAGCAGGGATAGCGCGATGAACGCCGAGAAAGAGAAGCCTTCGATTGTGACCTGGCCTAATGGGCTCACGGCGCTGCGGGCGTTAGGTATTCCACTATTTATCTATCTCGCGCTCGTACCTGAATCTGACGTGTGGGCAATTGTTGTTCTGGCAATTGGCGGAGCAACTGATTATTTTGATGGAAAACTCGCGCGAGCACTTGGACAAGAGTCAAAGTTGGGCGAGATTATGGATCCCACGATTGATCGTCTTTATATCGTCTCGACACTCATTGTCTTAGTCATTCGTGAGGCGGTTCCACTCTGGCTCGTAATTGTTCTGGTTGCGCGCGATGCGTTCCTGGCAGTTATTGCCGCCATCTTGGCGATCAAGAAGAAACCACCTCTGACGGTGACATTCTTGGGGAAAGCCGCCACCTTTAACCTTCTCTATGCCTTCCCATTTCTTTTACTTGCACTCAATACTTCATGGATCGGTACGGCAGCCTTCATCTTGGGATGGGCCTTTGCACTCTGGGGTGTGGCTCTCTACCTAGCGACGGGAGTTTCATACTTCCTGAGCGCCCTAAAAACTATTAGAGTGTGAGACTTGTCAGGGATGAGAAAAACTCAAGGGAGAACGTCATGTCATTGATTCCGGATTCGCTCAAATATACAAAAGAGCATGAATGGGTTTCAGAATCTTCTGCCACTGTCATTCGAATGGGTATTACCGATTTTGCACAAGCGGCACTGGGAGACATCGTCTATGTCCAGCTTCCAAAGATTGGTGATGCGGTTATCGCTGACAAGGTGTGCGGTGAAGTTGAATCAACAAAGAGCGTCTCTGAAATCTTTTCGCCTGTCTCTGGAAAAGTTGTCGCCGTAAATGACGGCCTGAATCAATCGCCTGAGTTGCTCAATAGTGATCCTTACGGCGCTGGATGGCTGGCCGATATCGAGGTCTCTGACACCCCGACGCCACTGCTCTCCGCAGAGCAATACCGTCAAATCACCGCGTAAATTCCGACCTTCTGCCCGTGTAACTCCCGCTTGATTTATCCAACGGGGCAATCTAGTGTCAGCCTCCAGTTGATGTTGAGCGAGCAAATCGCCGGGGGAGGATGGGTGCACTGTGGATTCTCCAAGCAATTCCGAACTCACCACCACCCTTCGCCTCGGAGGAAATGAGCCGGTCCGGGATTCAGCCTCATCTCTGCTCGCGGAGCTTTTGGATTCCGTCTCCGAATCGGAGAAGGAGACAGTCGATCAGATCTTGAAAGGGCCAGCCGACAAGGCGATGCTTCTCATTCACAAAGGTCCTGCCAAAGGATCGCGTTATTTAATCACGACACAAGGATCCACGATTGGTCGTTCACACGATAGCGAGATATTCCTTGATGATGTGACCGTTTCGCGAAAGCATGCAGCCATCTCTTTTCTTTCAGGCGAATCAGTCTTTGAAATAGTGGACTCATCCAGTTTGAATGGCACATATATAAATTCTCAAAACATTGAAAAACATAAGTTGCAGACCGGTGATCAAGTACAGGTGGGCAAGTTCCACCTGGTTTTCATCACCGGACAGAGAAAATCGATAGGGGAGAAGTAATGAGCGTTCCAGCCCGTGCCTATTTAAGTATTGGTGAGGTTTTATCAAAGCTACGCGGTGATTTTCCAGATGTGACCATCTCGAAGAT
>CANLHC010000024.1 GCA_947490625.1 Candidatus Nanopelagicaceae bacterium | reverse complement strand
CGATTGGACAATCTGGAGGTAACTTCGCTACCGGAACCATGGGATGGGTGACAAAGGGACTGAGCGCGCCAGAGAAATCTGACATTGGAAGTTTCACTCGAATAGTCACCAAGAACGTATTAGAGAAGGCTGTGTTAGGCCCTTTCACATAACCCTCAAGTGAGATCACTCTGTAGGAATCACCGAATCTTGACTATGCAATTAACTCAACAGTTGCGATAATTGCTTTATGGCAAATCCACCCCCAAAGCTTGAAATCGCAAAAGCGATGCTGAAGCAATCACTCACAAATAGCTTCAATAGATGCCAGAGCTGTGGGCGTAGACTGAAATACCAGCCGGGTGCCTGGATTACGAGTACTGGTGAAAGATTTACAACATGTCGATCATGCGGTTTTGAAAATCCATCGCGTATGGAAAAAGTCGCTGAGGCACTCTCGGCGGCTGGATATGATGTATTTGAGGAGGAGGACGTTCTTGGTCTGCCGCAATGCATGGACGATGGATCCGAACTTCAAGTGAGTAAAGATTTTACAAAGGTCTTTTGCTTTGCCTGTGGGCGAGAGTGGGAGCGTTTTGCTTTTGAAGACATCATGGGAGAGGCAATTTCTCCACAACTAGCTGGTGCGATACCGCTCAATCGAGATGACTCTGAAATAGCACAAAAACTGGAGCGAATTCTCGATGATAATGACTTCGATTCAGGAACGCCGTTCTATGTTGTTCAAGTCTATGGAGCCGAATCTGAAGGGCCTCCGTCAGTAGGTAAAGAGTTACTATCTGCTTTTAAGCAAGGATGGAGAGAAGGTAAGTCGGGAAGCAAGGAAGTCTCGAAGCCAGATAATTCTGAGGCAACCCAATTCTTGGCTATTTATGAAGACTGCATTTCTCATTTCGAGTGGGATGGAGTAAAGCTAGAAGCAGAACAACGGAATTACTCTGATCTGTATCACGATACCTCTGATCAAATCAGCATACCTTTCGATGTAAAGTTCAGCTCCGACTCGGTTAAGCAGAATATGATTGCATTTCTCCAGTGTTTCAAGGTAATCCACTTAGCCAACTCGAAGCCATTTGAAACAAAACTCTTCGGCACTGCAGCTCGCGAAGCTATCGAAAAATCTTCATCGGAAATCAAATCACCTGGTACTTCTATCGCAGATGAGCTTTCGAAACTTGCCGACCTGCATACCCGCGGATTACTGACGATAGAAGAGTTCCAAGAGGCTAAATCAAAGTTGATAGAACGTTCCTAGCGGTGGTTCTCTCTAGTTAAAAATGGTGAGGTTGCTTAGACTCGCGCTATGGATAGGCAAGCCAAAAACCAAGTATCTACCTCGACGATATCAATCAAGAGCGCTGAGCTTGGTGGAGAAAATCCTCTCCCAATTTTTCGAAATCAGAAGAGGGATCGCTCCGTAAAGTTCCTCAATGAATTCTCTGCAGAACAGACCCATTTAGTTGGGTATGAGACCGGCGAGATTTACCTCCCACACCGCTGGCAAGATAGATACACACGTGAATTGGCGCAAAAAGATATTGAGACAGTAGTACTTGAAAATGAATATTTACGAGCGACGTTCTTACCTGGACTCGGTGGTCGGCTCTACTCGCTTTTTAGTAAAGAGAATGAGCAAGAACTTCTCTTTACTAATCCAATTCTGCAATTTGCCAATCTTTCTATCCTCAACGCTTGGTTTTCCGGCGGTATCGAATGGAATATGGGGCAGTACGGCCACACATTTGGAACCTGCGCTCCTGTTCATATCGCAAAACTAAGCGATGAGGCTGGCAATGAATTTATCAGGATTTACGATTATGAAAGAACTCGCAATTTTTACTGGGCGATAGATTGCCACTTGCCAACAGGAGCCAAGAATTTAAGAGTGCATGTGCGAATCATTAATGATCGATCTGAAGCCACACCTATGTATTGGTGGACAAATATTGCAGTACGCGAGACTCCGAAAGCGCGTGTATTTGGCAGTACAGACGAGGTTATCTTCGTTGATCAAGGCTTTGCTGGTTATGGGACCGGAAAGCTGCCTTATTTGCCGACGGTTGCCGATACCGACCTTTCATTCCCACAAAACTTTCCATTTGCTAATGAGTACTTCTTTCAAAATCCCACATCAATGAAGTCTCCATGGGAATCAATTCTCTATGAGGATGGCCACGTGTTTTATGAGCGTAGTACCGCAACGCTGCGATACAAGAAGATGTTCTGCTGGGGCAATCACGTTGGCGGTAGGGGTTGGCAAGAGTTTTTATCTGATTCATCCTCGCCTCACTTTTCACCATACCTAGAACTTCAAGCCGGGCTTGCCCCCACTCAACTCCATGGATATCAAATGCCGGCAAATTCAGAGATCACCTTTACACAATTCTTCGGTAGCTTTGATAAATCAGTGAATCAGATGCTATTAAATAAGGAATGGTCGGCTGCTCAAACAGAGATTGAAGAGCAGATAGAAGAGGTCATCCCACAGGATTTGCTGGATAGTGAAAATCTGCGATTGGAAAGACTGACCACCAAGCAACCAGAAGAGATTCTCTTCTGCGGAAGTAATTGGGGCTTTCTAGAGCAAGAGAGGCGCAAGAGTTCTGGAGGTGAGATCCCGACAGGGCTTCGATTTGAACCTTCAGAGAGTGCACAAATCATCGATTGGATTGCACTTCTTAACACGGGCACCTATCCAGAGCGTGATGTGACAAGCACGCCAACATCATGGATGGTCCAGAAAGAGTGGATACCGCTTCTAGAAAAGAGCAGACAAAACTGGTTGAGCGCGCTACACATTGGAAATTATCACTACGAAATTGGAGAAAGTGAAAAAGCAATTGAGAGTTGGAGGAAATCTCTCCAGCTCAATCCATCTCCATGGGCCTTACGCAATCTGGCAATTGCTGAAAGAGATGCCGAAAACCTGTCGTCCGCGTTGGCGCTTTATGGAGAAGCAATCAGTGCATTCGGCGCAAAACTACATGATGCATTTTATGAGGAGTACCTGCAGTTATTAGTGAAGGCAGAGAACTATGAGGAACTGTGGAGAATTTACACAGAACTCCTACCAACGAGGGTCCCAAGTGAGCGAATAGATTTGGCCGCCGCGAAAGCGGCGCTGCAACTAGGCCACTTCGAATTCTTGGCAAAGATATTCACTCGCACCTTTGCGCAGATTCGAGAAGGCGAGACAACCTTGGTTGCTATCTGGTTTGAGCATCAAGCAATTCTGGAAGCGCAGCGGTTAGGGGTAGCCGTTGACGATCAGCTCAGAGAACAGGTTCGTCGCAGTACTCGTCCACCAAAAAATATAGATTTTCGGATGATCGAGCTCTAACTCTTAGCTCCAGCAAAACCAATCTCAAGATCAGCTTTGAGATCTTCGATGTTTTCCAAGCCAAGGCTCAAGCGAACCAAACCTGGAGTCACGCCTGCCTCTAGCTGTTCAGCCCCACTGAGTTGAGAGTGTGTTGTTGATGCCGGATGAATTACAAGCGAACGGACGTCTCCAATATTAGCCACATGACTAAAGAGCTCCAACGACTCGATAAATTTCTTGCCAGCTTCAATTCCGCCTTTGAGTTCAAAGGAGAGAACTGCCCCAGGGCCCTTAGGTGCATATTGTTTTGCCAGCGCGTTCCAAGGAGATGAGCTCAGTGCCGCGTAATTAACTTTGTCAACACTTGGGTGAGACTCAAGCCAGTGTGCAATTGCCTTTGCATTTTCAACGTGGCGCTCCATGCGTAGTGAAAGCGTCTCAAGACCTTGAGCTAAGAGCCATGCATTAAATGGTGCAACAGCGGCTCCTACATCACGGAGAAGTTGTAGACGAATCTTAAAGATATAAGAAAGGTTCGCACCAAATGCTGATCCAACTCCCAAAGCCTGCGCGTAGACAATTCCATTGTAGCTAGGATCAGGCTGGTTAAATCCTTTAAACTTTTCAGGATATTGCGCATAGTCAAACTTTCCAGCATCAACAATCGCGCCAACCACAGCGTTACCATGTCCAGATAAGAATTTTGTTGCGGAGTGAATTACAACATCTGCACCAAAGTCAATTGGCTTAATCAAATAAGGCGTTGCAACAGTGTTATCAACAATGAGCGGAACGCCGACCTCATGGGCAATATCTGCAACCATCTTTATATCTAGAATTTCATTCTTAGGATTAGCAATTGTTTCACCAAAAAAGGCCTTTGTATTTGGCTTGACAGCTTTGCGCCATGACTCTGGATCGCTTGCGTCATCAACAAATGTAACCTCTACGCCAAACTTTGGAAGTGTGTAGTGAAATAAGTTATACGTTCCACCATAAAGGCTTGGGCTAGATACGATGTGATCGCCTGCTTCTGCAACGTTGAGAACCGCAAATGTTGTTGCAGCAGAACCTGAAGCAAGTAGAAGGGCCGCAACGCCTCCTTCAAGGGCTGCAATACGTTGTTCAACAGCATCCTGTGTTGGATTCATGATTCGGGTGTAAATATTTCCAAGTTCGGCTAGTGAGAAAAGATCAGCCGCATGTTTTGTATCGCGGAATTGATACGCAGTTGTTTGATATAGCGGCAATGCGCGAGCACCTGTTGTTGGATCAGGCGTTTGTCCTGCATGAATTTGCAGAGTTTCGAAAGACCAGTTGTTAGACATTTTTTCTCCATCGCAGTAGGTGCCATTTATCTGTAACGAAGCGAACAATTACAAAGTAATCACTCCCGCGTAACAGTTTCCTGACCAGTTCGTCACCCGGAGCACCCCACCGCGTTGGAGGGTTGCCGCCTACTAAGCCGGGGCTAATACGTAGGGCTCGTGAACAGGCGATACTTAATCACATCAATTAACGAATGAAAAGTTGCAAATGATTTGCGTATGCAGAGAGAACGCGTGAGCGGCGCGATTCACTTTGGAAACTGGTGGGACGGGTCGGACTTGAACCGACGACGACCGAATTATGAGTTCGGGGCTCTAACCAACTGAGCTACCGTCCCGTGTGGGGTACGACCGAACTTTACTGCAATTAATCCTTTACAACTTTTCCTTTTGTGATTTTCTCCCGCTGAAATCCTCGCCTGCCCCAGAATTCCCAGAGCCCCATGGTGGAGAGGATGAGGGCAAAGCCAAAGAGGAGATCTTCAAGTGGGGCGGCGGCGATGCGAGTTCCGATAATTCCAGTTTCGTCGTACATCACGATTGCTTTTCCATCGGCACGGTAATGGGTTAGCCACCAATTTGTGATTAATTGGAAGGGGAGAATGATTGAGTAGGAGATCCAAAAGGCAACGCGCGTGAGCAGTGAATTTTTAAAGACAAATAAGTCGACCATCACTGCGATGAGAACTGCTGCTATTGCGAGATCGCTATAGATCATTTCTCATCCTTTCCAAATTCTTTTTCTCGTAGATGAGGTTTTACGGTGGTTACACCTTCAATTGTCAAAATTGCGGCCATTGGAACGATAATGAAAAATAGGTATTCTTCAAGTGGAATACTGAATGGACCGTAGATTCCGAGCGTTCTCTCTGGATTAAAAAACCAGTGACCTTGAGAGATTGCATATGCATCCCAGATGACAAAAACAATTGTTACGGGAAGGATGCTTACCAATGCCCTCTTCCAGCGACGCAGTACACCAGTCTTTAAGACGACTTCGAGCCAGAATGAACCAAAGACGGTAAAGGCGAGCATCGCCATGTATCCAAATTTAGCCACGCTGAATCTTCTCATAAACCCCTTTGGTAGGGTTGGTATGAGGGGGCTAGACATGAAATCTGCTGAGGTCAAACTCTTCGAAGGCATCAGGAGTTTTTCAAGTGTCGCAATCCTCGCTGGAATAATCCTTTCATTGATCTTCTCGCAATTATTGGGAGAAAGTTCTATGCAATGGCAGGTTGTCATTGCAATCGCTGCTCTAGCAATAGGTATTCCACATGGAGCGCTCGATCACCTTGTGACCTTGCCCAAGTCACGCCCACTTGTAATGACTGGCTTTATCGCTCTCTACGTTGTAATCGCGATTGTTGCTGTCATCGCAATATTAGAATTTAACATTGTCGGGTTTATCTTTGTATTGGTAATGAGCGCTGTGCATTTTGGAATCGGAGATGCTGCCTTCATTAGCGAACTCGATCGCAGGCGGCCAGTTTCAGTAAGACTTCCGCGTGCTATCTATGCCATCAGCGCTGGTTCGATTCCAGTACTTATTCCTTTGGTAAATAGCGCCAGTACAGATGCGCTGGCCCAGGTAAATCCCTCACTCATTGATTGGCACCAAGGGTATGACCAAGAAATTCTCACGGTAGTTATCACCATCGCCTGTCTCTCGATTGCATGGCTAATTGTCAGGAAGCGAATTCGTGAAGCAGTCGATATTGGATTATTGCTTGCCTTAGCTCTGCTTACTCCTCCTCTCATTGCCTTTGCGCTCTATTTCGGGTGTTGGCATGCGATGAGACATACCGCTCGTCTGACACTTTCGCTGGAAACGTCACAGCACGCATTTGCAACAGGAAACACTCGATCAGCATTTCTCAAAGCTGTATTGCCGGGTATTCCTGCTTTAGTAGGAACTTTTTTTGTTGCAGGTATTCTCGCGATTCGTGGTCAAGAATTTAGCGATGATTTCTTCTGGATGGCCCTTGTCGTTGTGTGGGCGCTCACTGTCCCTCATATGGCAGTTACGGCAAAACTCGACCGTCGCGCATTAACCTAGAGGTATGAAAATTCGCGTTGCTATTTCCCTTGCACTCTTTCTTACCTGTCTTGCCCCTATAGGCGCTCAGGCAGCACCTGTCTATAGATTTCCGGTAAGAGGGTGTGAAGTTGATTATGCACGCGCGCATCATGATTATGCTGCGACGGATATTCTCTCAAAGGCAGGTTGCGCGTTTGTCGCACCAATTGATGGTGTGATCGATGAAGTCAATCGTGAAGATACCTGGTCTGGAAAAGTAAATGCCGGTATCACGCGCGGAGGGCTATCCGTCTCACTCATTGGTGTTGATGGAGTGCGATATTACGGATCGCATCTGCTTCGTGTTAATAAAGACATTCAACCTGGATTAGCCGTTAAGGCTGGACAGCGTCTTGGTTCTGTTGGGTCAACCGGTAGCGCGCGCGGTACCGCACCCCATTTGCACTTTGGAATTTCGTGGCCAACACCACCAGATACTTGGTGGGTTCGTCGCGGGGTTGTTCATCCGTGGAAGTATTTAGATGCTTGGAAATTGGGTAAAGATAAATCACCTGCAAAAGAAGTTGAAGCTGCGAAGTTGAAGATGGGTGAGATTCCACCAGAGCCAAAGAAGTAAAAAAGAAGTAGGAAAGAAGAAAGCCCCGCACAATGTGCGGGGCTTTCTTGTAAAGCTAGCGGTGTGCTTAGTTAGCGTTCACTGCATCGGCCTGAGGACCCTTTGGACCCTGTACGACCTCGAATGAAACTGACTGACCCTCTTCAAGGCTCTTGTAACCGTTTCCTTGGATTGCTGAGTAGTGAACGAATACATCTTGTCCGCCACCATCAACTGCAATGAAACCGAATCCCTTTTCAGAGTTGAACCACTTAACTGTACCTGTTGCCATGTTTTACTATTCCTTCGATATGTGGGTGTGTGAGAAATCCTCAAACACGGTCTTCCTCTTGCGCCAGCGATACCGAGCAAAGCACTACTGCCATGAAACGGGTCCTGATTAAGCGTCCGACTAAGCCCAAGTCTAACCCTATTTTTGCCTACACCAATACCTCACCTTTACCTTTTTCCACGCTCATGCCACCATATATCTACTAGCTCAGGGAATACGGCGAAGTAGGCGTTGCGGATCGGGGAAGGTCGCGCAAATCCACCCACATCGCGCACCTTGCTAGGAGTTTGTTATGGAAGCGATCGCTTCTTCCAGTCGTTCGGCTGCATCCACGTCGCATGCCACCGGCTTTCTTGTAATTCATAGCGCACCTGCCGCGCTTCGCCCACACATCGAGTGGGGTCTTCAAACCATCCTTGGAAATTGGCTCGTACTTGAGTGGAAGAGTCAACCAAAGGCAGCGGGAACCTTTCGTGCAACTGTTGAGTTTCGTGATCGAAAAGGGACAGCGGCAAAAATTACAACAGCACTGAAGGCGTGGCACTACCTACGTTTTGAAGTGCGCGAAGAGAGCGACACAGGTGGAGAGTTCTTTCGATTTGTCCCCGAACTGGGATTACATCGCAGCAGGATTGACGAACTGGGCTCCATCTCGATTTCAGAAGATCTTTTGACACAAGGGTTGAAAAAAAGTTTTGATGAAGAGTCTTTGCGTGAGGAAATTGAGCGACTTCTGGGAACGGCCTGGGAGCTAGCACTCGAACCTTTCCGAGGTGTCGAGTTTGAAGAGGCGATTGCACTTCGGGCGATATAAAAGTAATAGAATAAGTACATGAGCACATTTAATTCTGGTGAAAAGTCCCGTTCAATTACCGTTATCGCAGCATCGCTAATTATGGCGCTAGCCGTTGGTGGTGGACTTGTAAAAGTCGGCGCAGGTTTTGCTTCACGCACCGATAATGGAATTACTGTCACCGGATCTGCCAAGACAACTGCTACAGCAGATAATGTGGTCTGGACACTCAACGTGGCTCTCTCTAGTGCACTCGTGGCCGATGCCGTGAAAAAGGTTGGCTCTGATGTTGAAGCAGTGACCGAATACCTCACAAAGGGCGGCATCTCAAAGGATGCAATGATCTTAGGTTCAGTTTCAACCTATGCCAATGAAGAGTGGCAGAACGGAAATAACACCGGTCGCATTCTTTCCTATAGAGCATCACGTGATATCACTGTGCGCACAAGTGATGTGCAACTTGTCTACAAACTTTCGCAAGGAATTGGTTCACTTCTGCAAACGGGTGTCAATGTAAATAACTACGGACCTCAGTACTACATCTCTACTCTTCCAGATCTTCGCCCACAATTACTAGAAGAGGCGATGCTTGATGCTAAGACTCGCGCTGTTGCAATTACAAAGGCAGTAGGCGGAAGCGTCGGCGCAGTACAGAGCGTTAAAAGCGGCGTCTTCCAGGTGACCACACCTGATTCGACAATGGTCTCAGACGGTGGCGCTTATGACACATCAACAATTGAAAAGACAGTGACATCAACTGTCTCTGTCACATTTGCTGTCTCGAAGTAAAAGCTAA
>CANLHC010000023.1 GCA_947490625.1 Candidatus Nanopelagicaceae bacterium | reverse complement strand
TATGAACTTAAGGGTGCAATAAGTGATGGAGATAGCAACGCGCCATATACCTTAATCGAAACTTTCGGAGCCACTCTTGTCGCATTTCTTGTTGGGTACGCGGTAATCGCATGGCTCATGAAGTTCATCGCTACTAAGAGTTTTATGCCATTTATCATTTATCGGATTGCGCTAGGTACTCTCATTTTAATTCTGCTTGCAACAGGTGTAATCAACGCATGAGGTGGGCAGAATGTTAGGAGGCATAGATAATGCACTCTTTCTCTCATCCTTTGGCGGCTTTGCAGCAGTAGGAATACTGATCTTCTTTCTTAAGTGGGCATTTTCATCAAATAATAAGAAACTGATCGTCACGCCAATTAGCGCGGGCAAGAAAGATGAGTATGGATTGCTGAAGGCGCTTCCGACCCCGGGAAATTACATCGAGGCGGAGATGGCTTTGCTCAAGCTCAAGGATTCAAATATCAAAGCCACCCTGACACAGACCTTACAAGGTCCATCACTGATGGTCTTTGAGCGCGATTTTTCGATTGCGCTAGCTATCCTCAAAAGTTAACTTATTTGAATTTAGGCAGATTCAGGTCAAAATGAATCGACAGTGCTCTCACCACAGCCACTACAACTCCAGCGATGATTGTTGCAGCAGTGACCAGAACGCCAAATTCAATCAAGATAACAAAAGCGACCGCTCCACACAGCGATGAGGTTGCAATAGTTTCGCGGTGCAAAAGTACTGGCTCAAGCTGGCAGAGAAGATCGCGAAGTAATCCCCCAGTGATCGCTGTGATCACGCCAAGAATAATCGTTGCAAACCAAGGGCTATTGAGGTTATGAGCTAACTGAACACCCGATGCCGTGGCGATTGCCAGCCCAAGAGTGTCCATGATCAGGAGAGTCTTGCCAATTCGGGTCACTCGACGGACGCTCAATGTAATTCCCACAGCGGCAACGATGCTTGTGATTACCCAAGGATCTGTAATCAATATTGGCTTAAGGCCTAAAAAGATATTTCGAAGTGTTCCGCCTGAAACCGAAGCTGCAATTGCAACAAGTGCGATTCCTCCATAATCCAGACCTCTATCTGCTGCTACGCGCGCACCAACGAGAGCGAAGACAAAGACAGAGAGCAGATCAAGAATGTGGAGAAGTGACATCGCGCTTCAGATTAGGAGATTGAAATAATGTCGACAGCAAAGATCAGCGTCTGAGTTTCCAGCGGATGTCCGGCCATTGGACCATAACCGAGTGCGGGTGGGATCACCAATAAACGTCGTGATCCAGCTTTGGCTCCAACTAGCCCTTGCTGCCATCCTGGGATTACATCCATAAGTCCGAAGGTTGCTGGGTTTCCGCTGCTCCATGAAGATTCAATAAGTGATCCATCAGACCACTGCAGCAATGTGTAATGCACAGTCAACATTGATGTCGCTGCCACTGTCGCACCGGTTCCGACAATCACATCCTGGGCGACAAGCTCTGTTGGAGCAGGACCGCTAGGTATCTCTCCAATAGTTGGTTCTGCACCCGCATTAGTACTGACTGGAATCAGGGTATTTGTGGACATATCATCTCCAATTTCTGAACAGCCCGTAAGGCCAACAAGTGCGATCGCTAAGAAGAATGCAACTTTTTTCATAACTGAATCCTAACGGTTGATTGACTCTATTTATTATCGATTTCGCGAATCAAGGTGAATTCGCCTTGGCCGAGCTGTCCCTGCGAGCGATACATCTCAAGCTTTTCCCGGGTATCTGCAATATCAAGATTACGCATAGTTAACTGGCCGATGCGATCTGTCGGACCAAATGCAGCATCTTCTGTACGTTCCATCGATAACTTATCTGGGTGATAGCTCAGGTGTGGACCTGATGTTGCAATGACTGAGTAATCATCGCCACGACGAAGTCGCAGTGTGACTTCGCCAGTGACTGCCGATGCAACCCATCGTTGCAAAGATTCGCGGAGCATGAGTGATTGCGGATCAAGCCAACGGCCTTCATAGAGAAGACGACCTAGCCTTCTTCCTTCAGCGTGATAATTTGCGATCGTATCTTCATTGTGAATTGCTGAAAGTAAACGTTCGTAGGCGATAAAGAGAAGTGCCATTCCTGGTGCTTCATAAATTCCGCGGCTCTTCGCCTCGATAATTCTATTCTCTATCTGATCAGCCATGCCGAGTCCATGACGACCACCAATGGCGTTAGCTTCATTCATCATCGCAACGACATCATCAAATCGCTTGCCATTAAGTGCCACGGGGCGACCTTGGTTAAATTCAATCTTTACATCTTCGCTGAGAATCTTTACATCTGCGTCCCAGAAACGAACTCCCATGATTGGGTCAACAATTTCTATTGAGGCGTCGAGGCTTTCCAGATTTTTTGCTTCATGGGTGGCGCCGAGAATATTTGCATCGGTCGAGTAAGCCTTTTCGGTGCTATCGCGATAAGGAAGTTTATTCTTAACGAGCCATTCAGACATCTCTTTGCGCCCGCCGAGTTCGCGGACAAAATCTGCATCAAGCCATGGCTTATAGATTCTTAAATTTGGATTTGCGAGAAGTCCATAGCGGTAGAAACGTTCGATGTCGTTGCCTTTATAGGTTGATCCATCGCCCCAGATATCCACTTTATCGCTTAGCATCGCGCGAACTAGAAGAGTTCCCGTGACTGCACGGCCAAGAGGTGTTGTATTGAAATACTGCTTACCGCCTGAGCGAATATGAAATGCACCGCACGCTAGCGCTGCTAATCCTTCTTCGACTAGTGGGGTTTTACAATCGATCAGTCGTGAAATTTCTGCACCGTATTCTTTGGCACGGACCGGAACTGAATCGATATCACTCTCGTCATATTGACCAAGGTCGGCCGTATATGTGCATGGAATGGCACCCTTTGCGCGCATCCAGGCAACGGCAACTGATGTATCAAGTCCGCCAGAGAATGCGATACCTACTTTTTCACCAACCGGCAGCGATGCAAGAACCTTTGACATGGAGTAAGTCTACGGGTTCAGCAGACGTGCGAGGGCAGGCTTTACCTTCCAGAGCGAAACCATCTCTTCATAGCGCGCAACCTCAATCGGATCAACGGGCGCACCAGTCTTTACTGCCCGAATCATGAGATTTCGTGGGGTGTGCTCGCCGCCCACGAACTCAATACCCTCCACACGAAAACCGCGCATTTTTAGGATCTGCATGCGGAATGCATCGGTGAGTAAATCTGCAAGGCGCTCTCGCATGATTCCATATCGCGTGATTAATGACCAAGGTTCGGGTGAATCACTTAACTGGGATTGAATATCGTGATGGCAGCAAGGGGCGATCATCAATAGTTGAGCATCTGATCGAAGCGCCCAGGCAATCGCATCATCTGTGGCGGTATCGCATGCATGAAGGGCTATTGCCACATCTGCTTGAGAAAGTGATGTCTGAGAAATCTCTTCAGCGAGGAATTCAATAGTCTCTGATATTCCTAGCTTCTTTGCAATCTCAATATTTCGATCGCGAGAACTTGTTCGCACATCGATCCCAATTACCTTGATACTCATCCCGATTGATTGGAGATATTGATGTGTCGCAAAGGTGAGATAGGCATGTCCGCACCCTAAATCAACAATCTTTAGCGGCTTAGTAGGCACAGGTGAATCAAGGTGCCCGGCCTCGATTGCACTTGTGAGTGTTGGGGTCAGTAATCGTAAGAACTCTTCCACTTGCATGTACTTATCCATCTTCGAAGCTTTGACTTTGCCAGAAGTGTCACTAATACCAACTTCGATAAGAAAGGGATCTGAGGGGTCAAGGAGCCGATTCTTTTTTCTATCGTGTGAGAGATCGGCTTCGTACTTTCCAGCCTTCACGGAAATCACGGGTTCATCTTTCTTTGAAATCTGAAGCGAGAAACTCTCATTCAGAGTTTCAATCAGGATGTTGGAATAGCCACTAGTGAGATAGTCCGAAATGGGTAGATCGCCAGGAAGATAATTCTTAGTCGTTGTGGCTTTTCCATCATTTGTACTCACCTGAAAGTGAAGCGCACCTTTGATATCTACAGGACGGATATCAATTCGCTCGGTTGCGGTCTGCATATTTCTACGGCGCCCTGAGAGAACAATCCTGCCAATCGTCTCTGGACTCTGAAAATAGCCAATGGCTTGTGCAAAGGCTTGCTCAAGGGTGACTCGAGCCGAAGGTGACATGTGGCTAAATTACCCTAGATCGCACCAACTGGAACTGATCACCACAAGAGAGCTCTAAAAAATAATCTCCACTGCTAATCCGCCGAGATTACTTTTTCGTAGATTTAAAGTTCCCTCGTGCTCTGAGACGATCGCGGCAATTATTGAAAGTCCTAAACCTGATCCACCCGTTTCAGGTGATCGACTAGTATCAAAGCGATTGAGCGCAGTAACTCCATCTCTATAGCCACCTGAAGGAAGACCTGCGCCCCCATCTTCAATGCTGAGAAGAACTTTTTTACCTTGACGTCCGAGATTGACCTTTACCGAGGCATTTACTGGCGTATGCCTAGCAATATTGTTAAAGACATTTTGAATTAGCCGTCGTAGATGTTCGACCGAACCTTCGATCATGACGCCTGATTCAATCTCCTCGATAATCTGGCGGTCTGGGTTCAAAGTCGCGAAGTCGTGTGAGTATGAAGTTAACAGGTCAGAAAGGTCAAGGTCGGCAAAGATTGGTCGTGAAGTTTCACCGAGTTCGGCAAGTAGTAAAAGGTCATGAATGAGATTTTCCATCCGAATGATTTCAGAATTAACGCGTTCAAAGGCGCGTCCCCGATCTTCTGGATTAGTGATCTGCCCCTTACTCAAGAGTTCTGAGTATCCCTTAATAATAGTAAGTGGAGTTCTCAAATCATGAGAAGCATCAGCCAAGAATTGCTGCATGCGAAGCAGAGATTCAGCTTCTAACTTTCGTTTATTTCTGGCTAGGAGAAGAGCTGAGATTGCAATTGCGACAAGGTCTGCAAAAACAGTGAAGATGAGTAATCTCTCTAAATTACTAGAGAAAGACTCCTCAATTTCTGAGAGTGAGTCGGCAAAAATGAGACGATCTCCACCGGAGATTGCTTGGGCGAGAAGACGATAGTTCTCCTGATCTTCAACTGTAACGGGAGAGATAAGTGCGGCGGCGAGTAGCGAGTCTTGTGGCAGTGTTCCAAGAAGGAGCTTGGATTCATTAATGATGGTGATTTCTTTTTCACTGGAAACAATCGCAATGGTGATATTGAAATCTTCTTCTGATGCAGCATCGAGGGCAGAACTCACCGGAGACTCTGGATTTGATCGAACGGCATCCACGATTTTCTGTAGTTGTTGATCAACGGTTTCAATCTGTGAATCTCTCAGTGAGATTGTTGCAAAGCCACCAATGGAGAGTGAGAGCGCAGTGGTAACTAGCGCACTAGCAACGACTGCACGGAAGCTTTTGCGTTTCAAGGCTTCTTTGGTTCCTGGATTACAAATCCGACGCCACGGATAGTCTTGATTCCCTCAAAACCATCGCGATGCAGCTTCTTTCTCAGATAAGAAATGTAAGTATCAACGACCGTGCTCTCTGATTCGAAGGTAATCCCCCATACATCATCGAGCAGAACAGTCTTCGAGAGAACTCGATTCTTATTTTCGACAAGGACCTGGAGCAGTCGATACTCGGTTGGCGATAATTCGACCATCTCGCCGTTGAATGTGACAGTGTGGCTGAGATCTTCAATCGTGATCGGCCCACAAGCTATCGAAGAATCAACGCCAGTGGCAGGGTGCGCTCTGCGCAAGATCGCCTTCAGGCGAAGGACGAGTTCTTCTAAACCAAAGGGCTTAGTCACATAATCATCTGCGCCCAGTGTGAGGCCGCGGGTTACATCAACACGATCTGCGCGCGCACTTAACATCAGAACCGGGACATCGTTGCCGATTTTTCGAAGCCGCTCGACGAGTTCAAATCCATCCATCAAAGGCATATTGATATCAATGATCATAATATCTGGAGTGAAAGTTCGTAACAGAGTAAGAGCGCTCATTCCATCGCCAGCAGTCTGCGGCTCGAATCCAGCCAATCTCAAGGCATCCTTTAATAGCTCGCGAACTCCTGCCTCATCATCGACGATAAGAATCTTTGTTGCCTGATTCTGCGTTGACTCCATGGCCCTAGCCTTGCAGGTCTGGCCTGACTTTTCTACCCTTACAACCCTATCCGGCGCGTTGAAGTAGGATTCACAGATTCTTCACAAAGTTAAATGGCACTCTTGCGTCTATAAATGTTTACGATGAGATTTCGTGAAAGGAGAGAGAACATGCCAAGAATGCGTCATCTGATCTCTCCGCTTCTCCTCTCACTGACGCTCTCTATCTCCGCACTTCCTGCCACTGCAGTTGAGATCACTCCTTCTCCTGCTGCAACCCTTTCACCAATTCAGCAGTACGAGTTAGATATGATCGAGTTTAAGAATCAATTCAAGATCTATCAAGAAGCCCGCGCATCACGTGAGCAAGAGTTACGTGAGATTGGGGCGACATTTATTCAAGCCCTTAAACAAGCTTCGAAGGAATTCAAGAACGCTGGACGCGGCGCATCAAGTAGAGCAAATTTTGCCGCAGCTACTGCTTTGGCTGCTGCAAACCGTGACAAAGCTGTTGCCGAGCTCGAACCGCTGATGAATCCACCACAGCCTCCCGCCAAGCCATCTGGCTATGGGATGAAGGGTAATAAACAGAGAGGGCCTTCTCCAAAAGCGGAAAAGAAGAATTAAGCAGGAAGTAGATAGATTAAGCCAGTTACAGCTGCTGCATAGGCAAGACCTTGTAGAAGAATTTTCAGTGCAGTACTTCTATCGGCGCGAAGTGCACTTTTATCATGCACGCGCGATAACTGGCCTAGCTTTCCAAAGTTAAATGTCCCCATGAATCCATAAGCGAGACAGAACTTCTTTCGTGACTGCACCCAACCAATACTTGCCATCATCAATGGAAGAAAGAGTGCAAGTCGAGCACTTCGCGATGCATCCATAGCAAATAGAGTGATTGCAGACGTGATGAAGAGAAGGAAGCCAATGCCTGCTACAACTTGGCGCTGGCGAATTTCACCGGCTCCGATATTGCAAGTTCCCGGAACGTATTCAGCGCTCACTTACGCTTCTTTACTTTCGGCAGAATCAAGTTCATCTTCATCTAGCCACGCCTCTGCTGGCTGATCATCCTGGCGCTCCACCCACGAGAGAAATGAAGCAACGCCTTTAAATGCCAACGCAACCACTGCGGCCGCTGCTAACAAGCGCTTGATGATTTTCATACCCTAAATTTACCGCTAATTGAGAGAATTTGCCGCACAAGGTGCGTTAAATCGCGGCTAACGCGCCTTGAATATCAGTCCACAAATCATCGACATCTTCACACCCCACTGAGAGGCGGATCAGGTTTTCAGGTACCGATGGACTTTCACTCGGCCACCTGCGTCTGCGCTCCCATAAGGATTCGACGCCACCCAGACTCGTTGCATGCGAAATAATTGATGAGCTATCGCATAGGCGGTCCGCATCTGCAGGACTTCCCACAATTTCGAAGGAGAGCACCGCACCGAATGTCTTCATAAACTTCTTTGCCCGCTCATGTTGAGAGTCTGTCGGTAAGCCTGGATACCGGACCCGCGCAACTTTTGGATGAGTACTCAGGCGATGGGCCAATTCAAGGGCGTTTTCGCATGCTTTATGGAAGCGGAGTGGAAAGGTTCGAATACCGCGAAGAGCAAGCCATGCTTCGAATGGCCCGGCGATTGACCCCAACAACTGACGTGCATCTTCTAGCTTTTGTAAGATTTCAGGATTTTCAGTAGAGAGGGAACCCATAAGGACATCGCTATGTCCGGATAGAAACTTCGTCACAGAATTCATGACAACATCAGCGCCTAATGTGAGTGGACGTTGAGTGAGCGCAGTCGCAAAAGTGTTATCTACCATGACGAGAATATCTAGCGCTTTTGCTGCAGAAATCAGTTGCGGTAGTTCTGCCACATCAAGACAAGGATTAGTTGGTGACTCAAGCCATAACAAGTCAGCGTCTTTGAGCGCACTCAACACCTGATCAGTCTGTGAAATATCTAGAAAGGTAACAATAAATCGGCCGCTTGCGTGGTGTTGTTTAAGAAGAGTCATTACACCGCTATAGCCTTCATGGGAAGCAACCACACGCGCACCAGGTTTGAGGATAGAGAGAGCTGCAGTGATTGCCGCCATCCCTGATGAAAAGATGAGCGTACTGCCACCCTCAAGTGCGCCGATAGCAGATTCAGTTGCACTCCATGTCTGATTTCCAGTTCTGCCATAGGCAATCGGGCTACCTGCACCAAATGTGCTGTTCAACGAAATGCTGTGATTGATTCCGTTCTCAACTTTATCGTCCGGGCGCCCAGCTGTAATCGCTCGGGTTGAAAGTTTTTCGTGCGAGGCATCGTGGCTCATGAGGCAAGCCTAATGCAGACTATCGGCGTGAGAGAACTGCCATCGCTGCGTTATGTCCTGCGATTCCACTCACTCCGCCACCTCGTCGTGCTCCAGCACCTGCGATAAAAATATGAGGATCATCGGTCTCACTCCCCCACTGCGGGGTTTGCGACGCCTGACTATCTTCGATAAATGGGAAATCTAAATCGCGATGAAAGATGTTTCCTCTAGGTAGTCCGATTGCGGCCTCAAGATCTAATGGTGATTTAGCTTCTAGAGCAAGCGTTCCATCTGAATTAAGAGCAATCACACTTTCAATGGGTTCGGCTAAATACTCGTTGAGGCTAGCCAGAGCAATTGCTACCGCCTGCTCACGCGCACCTTCCGGATCGCGATCAAAGAGTGATGCATCTGTATGTAAGCCAAAGAGTGTAAGAGTGTGAAAACCTTTTTCTACGAGTTCGGGAGAGAGAATGCTCGAATCCGTCAGTGTGTGGCAGTACATCTCTAGTGGTAATCGTGTTGGGATATTACCGTTCTTAGCTACACGATAACTCTCGTTCAGGTGAGAATACGTCTCGTTAATGTGGAAGGTGCCAGCAAAAGCAACACGAGGATCTACTCCTGATTTAAGTTGTGGCAGACGAGTAAGCAACATATTTATCTTTAACTGCGATCCCTGTAACGAGGAAGGCGCACTCTTCTTACGAAGTTTTGCAAGGCTTTGCGGAGCAGCGGCGAAGAGAAGATCTGCCGCCTTGAATTCATCTCCATTATTGCAAGTAATAGTCACTCCATCGTCAGTACTTGTTATTTGAGTTACTGGAGAATTGAGCTTAATCTCCACATGAAGTTCACGTGCTATTCGTTCTAGCTCAGCAACGAGCGCTCCCATCCCTCCGACGGGAACGTTCCACTGTCCAATCCCATTTCCAATGAGGTGATAGAGGAAGCAAACATTTGCTTGAATTGAATCTGAATCTACGAAGGTACCAATGAGGGCATCGGTGAGTACAACACCTCTGACCACGTCATCTACAAAGCGCGATTCAATTATTTGACCGATAGGCCGCTCAATCATGTAATCCCAAACGTCATCCATGTTAACGAGTGCGCGCATTTCTGAGCGGGTCATGAGCGGAGAAAGCATCGATGGTGCAGCTTTAGCGGCAAATTGCGCGATTTCTCCATAAAATTTCTGCCACGCTAAGCCCTCTTCTTCAGAGCCTGTCAATCGAATAAATGATTGCTCTGTGGCTTCATCCCATCGAGAAGAAATTCTTAAGCCATCATCGACTCCATTGCGATGATATGGCGTGTATGAAGAAAT
>CANLHC010000022.1 GCA_947490625.1 Candidatus Nanopelagicaceae bacterium | reverse complement strand
TTTTCATATAAGCAGAGCCGGCGCAGGTGTTGTAGACCTTTATAGAATCTTGCAGCTTGCCGCCGAGAGAATCTGCCAACGTCGTATGTGTTCTCTTACCCCAAAGGTCCCATACCGCAATGTCTAGTGCGCCTATGGAGCGAACTTCAATTCCACCACCTTGGAAGCCAACGTAAGGCGATAAAGCAAAACTCAATGACTCTGGGTTTATATTCGTATTTTCAAAGACCAGTGGTGCTGCAATTGTGTGAATGTACTCTTCAATCACTGTTGCGCTAAAGAAAGATTCCCCAAGGCCAACATTTCCCTTGTCGTCATGAACTTCCACCCAGAGTGATGATGGGTGCGCTAATGGCCGGAAAGTTTCGATCTTCGTTATCTTCATTACCAATACCATTTCTAGTCAACAGGGCGTTTTGATAGAGGACCAGCCTAACCTTTTCGGGTACTAGGTCAACTCTTTTCGAACAGCCATGGCAAGGGCTTCATAATCGGCAGGGGTGTTGTAGAGATGGCCGGAGATACGGAAGAAGTAATTGTCGCCAAAAATCGTCGTAGGTACTTCAATTTTGTACTCGGAGGATAACTTGCGACCGAGTGCGATAAGACCGTCGACCCCACCCTGCATATTGTGAATCGGTACAACGCCCATCGGCAGATTCTCTTCGCGCAATTCATCGGTACCGACACCGAGTTCGGCCATGACCAGGTCACGCCCATAGCGCATGCGCTGTTGGTGAGCTTTTCGTACACGATCCCAGCCAAATGTTTCATAAAATTCGATTGCACGAGGGGCGGCAAGCCATGGAGATAGATCCACAGTGCCAAGCATGTCGAATTGCAATGGGTATGGTTGAAATTCATTCCATGAAACAACAAGAGATTGAACAATCCCTTGCCAGCGTGGAGCGATGCGATATACGCCTGCACCTTGGGGTGCACTTACCCACTTATGTAGATTTCCAAACCAGAAATCTGCATCGAGGGCATCTAAATCGGTATCGAAGTTGCCAGGTGCATGAGAGGCGTCAACTGTAATTGCGATCCCGTGCTTCTTACACAATGCGCTGAGCTCAAAGATAGGGAATGTTCGAGCTGTACCGGATGTAACATGGTCAACGACAAGCATCACAGTCTTTGCATTAATTGCCGCCTCGACTATCTTGACGACCTCTTCATCAGGAGTTAAACGAGGAACGGGTAGCTCTACGACTTTGCCGCCAGCGGGCTCTAGACCGCGCTTAACGGCATATGTGATAGCGCCGTACTCGTGATCCAAGACGATGACTTCATCCCCTGATTTAAAGGGGAAACCGCGCATTGTCGTGGTTGCAGCCTCAGTGGTGTTGCGCACCAAGACAATCTGGTCGGCCTCTTGCCCTAAAAACTTGGCAATCTTGCCGCGGGCATCTGCTACTGCTGCAAGAGATTGGCGCGCATAGAAACCTACTGGGTTTCTATGGACCTCTTCTTGCCATCGCTTCTGCTCTGCATAAACAACGCGCGGCAGAGCCCCGTAGCTTCCATGGTTCAGATGATGAACATCTGGATCAAGACTCCACTCAGACTTTGCTTCGACTAAGTCGAAAGTCGTCATTAGCCTTTTACGATTCCAGCTGAAAGACCAGAGATCATGAACTTAGACATTAATCCGAAGATAATGACTGTTGGAATAATTCCAACCATCACAGCTGCAGATAATGCGCCCCATTCAATCCAGTATCCACCGATAAATGAACGCATCGCGACTGGGAATGTCTTGTTTCCTTCAGAGTCGATCAAAATCATCGCCAAGAAGAGCTCATTCCAGCACTGCACAAATGAGAAGATAAATGTTGCTGCGATTCCAGGCAGAGCAACAGGTGTCACAACGCGGAAGAGCGCAGTAAATCGGTTGCAGCCATCAATAAGGGCAGCTTCATCAAGTTCAGGCGGGATGCGCTGAATAAATCCGCGCAACATCATCGTGGCAAACGGCACCATTCCACCTACGTAGCAGAGTGTTAGTCCGATGAGTGAGTTAATGAGGCCAAGCTTTTGCATCAATAGGTACAAAGGAGCCAATGAGATAAGCCCTGGAATCATCTGTGTAGCTAAGAATGCCAACATGACTTGGCGCTTACCGGAGAACTCATAGCGCGCTAGTGCATAGGCGCCGAGCAATCCAAGACCGATAACAATGAAGGATGCAACTAAGGAAACGACAAGGCTGTTCCTTAAGAAGACTCCGAAGGCGTAATCCTTAAACAGTACGCGATAGCTATCAAGAGTCGCCCCTTCATTTGGGAAGTAGTAAAGATCGTTTACTTCACGCTTTGGCTTTACCGATGTGAGCGCCATCCAGTAAATCGGAAATACGGTGAAGAAGAACCAGATACCAAGGACTGTGAACTTTCCTGTTTTTCCAAGTGCGGTCAACATCATCAGACCCCCGAATCTTTCTCAAGCCTAGTTGCCATCAGATAGAAGAGCGTAAAGACGAAGAGGATCACCATTGTCATCAAACCGAGAGCAGATGCTGCTCCCCAGTCTGCATCAAGGGTTAACTTCTCGATCAACCATGAAGAGATGATGTGTGTTCGTCCAGCAGGCCCGCCTTGAGTCATGCCGAAAATCAAATCTGGGAAGTTGGTAATCCACATAATTCGCAAAAGCACGATAAGAATAAGTGTGGCGCGGATATAAGGGATGATCACGCTAAAGAGCGTTTGGAAACGATTAGCGCCATCAAGTTCGGCAGCTTCTAGCATTTCCTTCGGCACACCTTGCAGCGCGGCCAAAATCATAATGACGAAGAAAGTAACGCCGTACCAAACATTTGCGATGATCACCGCAGCCATGCCCCATCGTGCATCTGATAACCATGGGATACGGGAATCAATTATTCCTAATTTCAAGAGCGCATCATTGAGAACGCCAAAACTCTCGTCGAAGATCCACTTCCAGACAAGTCCCATCAAGAAGCCAGATAGGGCCCACGGAATAAAGATTAAACCTTGATAGATTCCAATGAATTTAAATTTAGTTTTCATAAGTAGTGCAAGGCCAAAACCGATGGTGAACTGGAAAAATACTGAGACGAAAACCCAAAGGAATGTATTTTTGATTACTGTACCGAAATTTGGGTCGTTAATTAAATTTCTGAAGTTCTGCAATCCGTTGTAGCCAATATTTAACTGATCAAATAAGTTGAAGTTTTGGAAACCTAGTTGAACGGTGCGAAGGACTGGATAAAAAACAAAAACTAAGATCATTACAGCCGCAGGCGTTAAGAAGGCGAGGGCCTTTAACATTCGCGTGGTGCTGGCTGCCCGCTTACGGGATGGTTGGTACATGGTTGCGGTCATTGAATCTAGTACCCCTTTGTGACTTCAAAAGAACGTTAAGAATTTGAAAAGTGGCTGGTTATTATTCATAACCAGCCACTCTCACAAACTTTGCTACTCGAATCGAGTAACAACTTTCAAGATATTGCTGCTTACTGCGTCGAAATTAATCGATGCAATCTGCTTTACCTAGGCCATCAGCCCAACCCTTAAGAAGCTGGGTTGTTGTGAGATCGCCTGTGTAGAGCTTGGCCATATCCTTATCAAGCTGTCCGTAGATAGCTCCGTAGCACGCGGTCAACTTAGGACCACGAACACCACTGAACTTCAATTCCTTAGGATCAGCGTTGATCTTTGAATAGATTGACCAAGCGCCCTTCTTAAAGAATGGATCATTGGCAGCTGTTGTTGTTACAGGACCAACACCATATGCACGAGCAAATGCTGAGTGCTGTGGGTCTTGTGTGATGAAGTCAAGGAATCCAAGTGCTACGTTCTTGCACTTTGAAGCTTGAGCGATAGACCAAAGTCCACCTGCACCAATGAACTGTGCTGAGTATCCCTTTGGACCCTTAGGGATCTGGGCCATTGTCCAGTTACCCTTTGCGTAAGGCTCGAAGTTTTCTTCAACAATCTGGATAACTTCGTTGTCCTGGATGAGGTAGTTAGCAACTCCTGTGTGGAATCCCTTAACCATTTCTGGGTAACCCCACGCTACAGATGCTGCAGGTGCTGCTTCTTTCCAGATCTTAAGCAATAGATCCATTGCGGTCTGTGCTTCTGGAGTTGAGAAGATTGACTTGCCATCTTTTGTCTGCAAACCAGTTACGTTTAGGTTTGGAGCAAGGTAAGCGTGGATAATAAAGAACGCCTGTGAGTGAGCTGCTGCTGCACCGCGCATGGCGTAGATATATTCGTTATCCTTTTGGATTTTCTTGGCATCGTAAATATCTTGCCAAGTCTTTGGAATTGCAAGTCCAGCTGCCTTGAAACGGTCGGCACGAACGAATGATGCCTTGGTGTAGTAACCGTTACCGATTCCGTAGATCTTGCCCTTTGTTGTCTGCTCAGCCATTTCCTTTGTGTAAGGAGTAAGGAACTTGTATGCCTTAGTCTTCTTAAACTGTGGAGCAATGTCTGCAAGCTGTCCTGCGACTACAGCCTGGCTATAAATAGCACCAGCTGGCTCGAGGATATCGATGTTCTTAGCTTGTAGAAGCTGAGTGATCTTTGCAGGTGAATCAGCTTGTGATGGAGAGATGAGATCGATCTTCACTCCTGGGTTTGCTGCCTCGTACTGACGAGCGAAAGCATTTAGAAGTGGTGTACGTGCAGGTCCTGCAAAGTACTCGATCATACGAACTGTTACTGGCTTTGCCTTGGTTGGCTTACATGACCAATCCTTAGCAGTTGCCGCTGAAGAACTGGTTGCAGAAATTCCAGCAAAAGCGATAGCTAATGATGCAATTACTGCAGCAGCCTTACGGCTTGTAATGAGCTTAGACACTATGGTCCCCCTTTTGAGTCCATCAGAGATGAAATGATTCATCCATGTGAACAGGAACTCTATAGGCCGAATCCCTCAAAGTGCAATAAATTGTTGGTAACTGTCGCATAACGATCATATAAACTCGATTTCCTACCCAGTGGTAACAATAACTTTCACTTCTCACCCTCAGGTTGAGATATCACCCTCTTTTAACGCATTTATGATCGCTTGCGCATCTTCCTCAGCAGAGGATGTGAGATCTAACGTCAGTTTGGCGCAGGCCCGATAGAGCGGATCTCGGCGGGTAAAGCGCTCGCGGATCTGGGCGTCGTCGGCCACTCTGGTAAATTGCCGGCCGATCCCGGAATAGCCTGCGCGCTCGATAATTTCAGCTAGAGGCAGGCGCAGATAGATAGCGAACTCACCCTTGATCAGTTCGCGGTGTCCTTCCTTATCTATTACCGACCCTGCAACACCTGAGATGGAGGGGGCTGGACGGGAAAGTATCTCCTTGAAGCACAGCGCCTCAAGTACGTGAAGTTCTGCAACCGGCATCTCGCCCAGTTCTTCGGCTGACAAGCCACTGAGTTGGGAGAGTTCAGTGTCATTATCAAAATATGGCCACTTGAGCTCCTGCGCAAGGATTTTGCCGATGGTGGATTTTCCAGCGCCCATTGGGCCGATCAGAAGAAGCTTTTCGGAGCGCATTAGATAAGTATAAAACGTATCTCGGCAACTGGCTGCTCACATCGTCTAATCTAGGCGCATGAAAACGGCTCGCGTAAAGATCACTACAGGCTGGATGACCACGCTATTGATGGTTGCTGCGCTCCCCCTCTTGGTAGAACCAGCAAGCGCGTCAGGAGTAAGTGAGTATGAGCTTGGAGAGATTGTCCAAACAAGCGTATGCGTTCCGGGTAATGCAAAGTCGCCGATTTACCTAATCACAATGCCTGAGAAGGAGCGCGTCACGGCCATAAAGTTTGGAAAGTTATCAAAAAGCAAGAGATGTAAGAGTTATCCGGGGCGGGCTTATCTGATTTCCTCGGCATGGATGGTGAACATTGCCGGTGAAACTCACTTTAATTTTTATGTACCGAATTTGAAGAAATCATTTGATGGATTCCCTGATGTAATCACGGTGCCGAATCCATAAGGATATTCTGATCTATTCCCGGAGGTTTCGAACTCTCCTTTGGTTATCTATTCTCCATATAGTGTCGAACCGAAAAGAAGACCATCATTAATCCAGTGAGAAATAAGCCAAGTGCAACGAGATCCGAGGGTGCTCCGCCTGGCGGATTTGTACCGATTGGGTGACAGGAAAATTCGAAGATTGTTCCACCTGTGACGGTCACAGTTTCACAATTATCTCGGGAAACGATGTAGTAACTAGTGGCGAAAGAAGTTCCGCTGGCGGTTAGCCAAACGATTAGCCAGAGAAGCATATGTAAAGAATAGGGCCTCTTCGCTTTCTTGTTAAGAATGAGCCGCTAAGGTGGAAAGAGGCCCCAGGTGACGAAATTAGGAGGCTAGATCAGGTTGATAATCGTCAAGAGCAAAGCAATGATCAATGTGGATTGTTTTGAGCCAATCGTTCGCTGACTATTGGTGGTAATCTATAAATGCTTCGTCAAAGAAAAGTGATTCCGTTTAGAGTTACAGATAAGGACCGACAGCTATTGCTGTGGGTCCTTATCGCTTTTAACGAAATAGAAGTAACTGTGAAATCTGTAAAAATTAAGTCTCACAAAGTTGTAAGACTTTAGAATTAGAGAAAGTACTTCACGCTACATAGCTAAAGATTTCTTCCATGCTCTTCCATGGTTTTTCAATATCTAAACCTTCAGGCCACGGTTGGAAATGCTCACCCATCAACTCAACCCAGTTCTCTGGACTTACATTGGTATGAAGTACTCGTTCATGATTAGTCACATCAATGACTGCCGGTAACTCCTGATAGGAGAACAAGCAATTTTCTAGCGCACCGATGATGTAACGCTTATTGAATTTACGCAGGCCCTCTTCTTGCAGCTGAAAATGATAGAAGACGTAACTGCAGTACTTCTCTGGCCGCAGGTAAACGATCGAACCAAGGCTTGTGATCGGTGCGCCAGGCTCTCGCCACGCCGATTCAACCCGTGGAATCGCATCGTGAAAGATGTCGAGCATGGGGACGAATTTCTGGTCGCCAAAATCACCAGGTGAATCAATGAGCGCACTCGTGACTTTTGCAGGGAATGCAAGGCTTAAGACTGGGTCTGCCGATTCTGCATAGACGAAAAGAAGGTTATCAAATCTAAACAACTTGAAAAGATTTATCCCAGCTCCGCTTAAGCTCGCTTCAATCTGATCCTTTTCCTCTTTGAGTATCTGGGAAAACGCGCCGACAGAAGCTTTATGGATGCGGGCTTTGAACTGGTGCCTATAAATCATCGCCATTAAAGATCATCAAATCCAATGAATCTAGCCTCATTCACATTTAGCTTCATATCTATCTTTAATTTGGCACACGTATTAGGTGGCAATTCGATAGCAAATGAGTTCTTATCAATAGGTGTAGTCACGCTTGATTCTGATGATTCTGGAGCGCTGTAGGCAGCCCGTGAACCGGGATAGACAAAGCGGATTGAGTTTTCATGCCAAAGCGACCTGTCGTAATTATTGACCGCACCGTCACTATCAGATGCGATTGCAACCTCAGATTGCTGAGTTACTGAGTCAAAGTGGTGTTCGCCAAAAGCACCAGCAAGCACAATGACTCTGCGAGTTGTGGTGATGCTTGTGTTGACCAATTCAACCCACGTTTGATCTGCTGTCAGTTTTGTAACAAGTGCAGAGACCTCATCAGGTAAACCGATTCGGCCCGCATCTGCATCAAAATATCTCAGACGTGCCACTTGTATACCACCGTTATATAGAACCTGTGGCGCACCTAGCGTTAACTGCGTCAATATTTCGGTGACAACTGGCTGGACTTCTTGCCAGAAGTGAATGTTTAGTCCATTTGGCCCACTAGGTACTTCTGTCTCCATGAGACGCATACGACGAGCTACCTGACCCAGTGCCATTGAGAGTGCTTTGACTGGGTAATCCTCATTCTTGCCATGTAGATAAAGGAACCAAGGAGCTTCATGTCCAGCCTCTTCTTTATTGCGACTCAGTGATACGTAACTACCGAAAGGTGCAATCCCGTCAATGAGTTTTTCCATGAATTGTGTATCTTCATCGCTCATTGATAAATACCAGAGCCAGAGCGGAAGACTCATGACCATCGGAGAGAAATCAAACCAACCATCTTTTCCATGTCGATAAGGAACGAGCAAGACTGGTTCATCGACTGGAACACCAAAGCGCTGTGATCCAGATTGGAAGCTGCTTACAGTCTCATTGATTTTGCCGACTTGACCGAGTGCGACAGCTTTCTGAAGAACCGTTCGAGTTAATTGCAGAACACTCTTATCCCCGGAGAGCAGTATTGCGTTAAGACCTGCAACGAGTGTTGCGTGGGAGACGCTGTAGAAACCATGTGGCCACGTCCAGCCATAGTGGCCGCCAAACCAACGTCCATCGTGTAGACCGCCAACTTCACCATTAGGTGCGACGTTATCGGGGATAATTCCATCGTTAACTTCTGCGCGATCAACCCATCCTTGGATGTATCTATTAATCCAATCTGCTGCGCTTTGGTCGTTCTCATAGAGCCAGTTATTTGCAACTAGTGAAGTGGCAGCCAAATTAATGGCAACATCTCCAGATCCGAGAATTCTCTCCATCTCATCGGCCATACGCAGTGAATTTTCTTTAATTGCAAGATCGCTCCACTCATTAATGCCATCCACAAAGTGCAGTGGTAATCCATAAACCGACATCACTGTGTCTAGACCGCCGGCTGGATATCCATCTTTATTCTCCTGGCCCAAACCCGGGCGCAAACCTTCAGAACCATTATGTGGAGCAGGAATAAGATTCTTGTCGTAGTCGTAGTTAGGTGCGTTCTTACCCGCATACAAATCTGAAAATTGCGCAGCCAACTTTTTAAACTCTTCGTCCTTTGGATCGGCGGCACAAATTCCGTAGAAGAAAATGAGTGACTCCCCTTGATGAAACCAGTCATATCCGCGCTCGTACTGATCTTTTACCAAGCCAAGTTCTGTGAGTTGTTCGGTGACACCTTTCCATGATTTCTTTGCAGCTTTGAGGACATCTTCGCTGCCACCCAACATGTAGAGCGCTGGCCAATTAAAGAATGCTTCATAAAAATCATCCGCGCCATCTCTGGAGTGATCCATTCTTTGGTGGAAAATGAGTGATCCATCTGGGTTGCAGAACTTCTGGTCAAAGACTCGCCAACCTTGATCTAGCACATCAAAGAGTCGTCGCTGCAAGACTGCCCACTCTGGCATCGCTCGCAAGGAGATGTGGTTGCGCAAAATTGGGTTGGCATATCTCTTCTTTGCGCCAAAGTTCTTTTCCGTCACGGTCTCACCTTTCGATTCTGTGGAAGGGAAGACCCTTATATTCCGTAAGCTTTCTTTGCATTCAAAGCCCAAAACTTCTCTTTTTCGCTAGGACTCAAATCCTGAATCAAATACTCAGCTAACTTGGCAACCTGCTCATACGTTGCTGCCAGCTTGCAGACCGGCCAGTCTGAGCCATACATGATTCGATCCGCACCAAATGCGTTCAAAACTACCTCGAAGTATCTCTTGAAATCCTTCTCTTCCCAGGCTTTCCAATCTGCTTCAGTAACCATTCCTGAAATTTTGCACGATACATTCTTATTCTTAGCAAGTTCGTTAATCGAATGTGACCACGCTGCCAGTTCGCCTTGATCGCCTTTTGCAATATTTGGCTTACCAATATGATCCAGAACGAAGGTTGTATCTGGGCAATGCGTGACTAGTTGAGTGCTTGCTGCAAGATTGGAAGGGTCTACGAGTAGATCAAAAACCAAATCTTTCTCGGCCAGCTTTCTGGCATTTGCCACAATCTGATCTCCGGCTAGCCACTGCGCATCGGCGCGACCTTGCGCTCCATCACGAATTCCCACCAACCTGTCAGCTCCAGGCAAATCCAGGTACTTCTCTAAGTGTTGGA
>CANLHC010000021.1 GCA_947490625.1 Candidatus Nanopelagicaceae bacterium | reverse complement strand
GGTCGAATGAAAGAAGTACATTCACTTCTTTGGATCATCTCAGGATTGTTTATGGTCTACTTCCTGCAGTCACCAATAAACGCCCTCATCGGCTAACTTCACAGATAAGTAAACCGGGCTCCCACATTGTGTGGGGGTCCGGTTTTCTTTTACCACTGAA
Organism: Candidatus Nanopelagicaceae bacterium; assembly: GCA_947490625.1. Taxonomy (GTDB): domain Bacteria; phylum Actinomycetota; class Actinomycetes; order Nanopelagicales; family Nanopelagicaceae; genus Planktophila. The sequence continues at coordinate 9,770 of CANLHC010000021.1, read as the reverse complement.
TCTTTGTGAGCCCACGTTCTTCCAGAAGAGAATTAGCACGCGAGAACGGCCGCGAACCAAAGAAGCCGCGGTATGCACTGAGCGGACTTGGGTGTGCGCTCTTGATAACCAGCGATGGTTCGAAGAGATCTGCGAGTTGATGTGCGTTACCTCCCCACAGAATTCCAACAGAACCGCGTGCCGCCACAGCCCCAATGAGTACTGCGGTGATTTCTAGCCATCCACTTCTTTGGTGGGCGTGCGACTGACCTGCGGTCGTTGTCAACGTTCGATTGATCAACATGACACCTTGAGCGCTCCATCGCTCAAGATTTCCATCTTCTGGCAAAGTCGTTCCTAGATCACTCTCGAGTTCCTTGAGGATGTTGGTCAGTGATGCCGGAAACGGTTGGACTTCTTTCCTCACGCTAAAAGCAAAACCATCTGCATAGTCTGGGTTCGGATAAGGATCTTGTCCGACGATGACAACTCGAACTTTTTCCAATGGGTAATGTAGAGGAGCGAGTATTCGATCTACAGCTGGAATGTAATCAGAGGAACTGATCGATTCAAAAGTGTGGATAATCGAATCCTGTATTGGATCAAGAATTGGTTGCCACGACGGATCGATGCCTTGAAATATCGGGTGCGTCATTCTTGTGCTCGAGCGAAAAAGCGAGCACCATCATGAGAGACCGTTACATCGACTCCAAAGACCGCGCTGATGTGATCACTAGTGATCACTTGGTGCACAGGGCCACTGACAGCTATCACGCCATCCTTAAGCAAGAGAGCATGCGTTGTTCCGGCAGGGATCTCTTCAATGTGATGTGTCACGATAACGGTGGCAGGTGCAGCTGGATCATTTGCAAAGATTGAGAAACGGCGTAGAAGATCTTCACGTCCGCCCACATCAAGACCGGCGGTTGGCTCATCCAATAAGAGAAGCTCAGGGTCGGCCATCAACGCACGCGATATCTGTACTCGCTTCTTCTCACCCTCACTCAAAGTTCCATATAAGCGATCAGCAAGATCTCGAACGCCAAATGTTGTCAGCAGTGCTACCGCGCGCGATTCATCCCAGAGATCGTAATCCTCGTTCCAGCGTCCAAGGACGGCATATGCTGCAGTCACGACAACATCACGCACCTTCTCCTCGTACGGGATATCTTCTGAAATTCCAACACCGACAAGTCCAATTCGAGTTCTTAACTCAAAGAGATCGACTTTGCCCATCTCTTTCTCTAAGACCGTGATGGTGCCTGAGGTTGGAAATGATCGAGTAGCGAGAATATTGAGAAGCGTAGATTTTCCAGCTCCGTTGGGTCCCAAAATGACCCAGCGCTCCCCCGGAGAAATCGCAAATGTCACTGGTCCGAGAATTGTGCGTGGACCGCGTTTGACAGTTACATCCGATACTCGCAACACTTCTGGCAGGCTCACGGGACAAAAGATAGTGCTTATCAACGATGATTACATGTAAATATGAAGAACTTGCGCTGTGATTCACGATAATCTTGCTCAATGGATAAGCAGAGCGCGCAATACACAGGGTTAGTTCTGGTATCCGGAGAAGATCGACCTGGAATCACCGAGGCCCTCTTTAGCGCCCTCGCCCCCTTCTCTCTTTCTATTGTTGACATCGAACAGGTTGTGATCCGTTCCCGACTTATTCTCACAATTCTGATAAGTCTTAATAAGGCGCATGCTCAAGCTATTGAGGAGGATCTTAACGCCCAGGCAGAATTACTGAACTTAGATATCGCTGTTGCTTTTTCTGAGCAAGAGAGTGAAAGCATTGCAGTGAAGTCTGGGCTCACCCATGTAGTTGTGCTCTCACAAGATCTCAAGCCAGTTGCCCTTGCCGGCCTTGCAGCCGCGATCGCCTCTGCTGGCGGAAACATCGAACGCATTCACCGGACTGCTAGCTATCCAGTGACCGCGATTGAACTCTTAGTCAGTGCGGTACCGACTGCTGTCCTCAAAGCTGAACTTGCTTCCATCGCAGCAGAGTTGAATGTCGATATCGCGGTATCTCCCGGTGGATTGATGCGTTGGGCAAAGAAGCTGGTCATCATGGACGTGGACTCGACCTTGATAGCCCAGGAAGTGATTGAACTTCTAGGCGCTAAGGCAGGTGCACAAGACCAAATTCATGCAATCACCGAACGTGCCATGGCTGGTGAACTTGATTTCGAAGCGAGCCTTCGTGAAAGAGTTGCCTTACTTAAAGGTTTGCCTCTATCAACGATTGAAGAAGTAAGAAAAGAAATTTCCTTGACGCCAGGTGCTCGTACTCTTGTGAAGACCCTTCAGAAACTTGGTCACACAGTTGCTGTAGTTTCGGGTGGATTCCTAGATGTGATTGAACCTCTTCTTTCCTCACTTGAAATCCGCCACTACCGGGCAAATACCCTTGAGAGCAAGGACGGTTTCCTTACTGGCGGACTTGTCGGACCGATCATCGATCGTGCTGGAAAGGCACAGGCTTTACGCGATTTCGCCGCGTTAGAGAAGATTGAAATAGAGCAGACAGTTGCTATCGGTGACGGAGCAAATGATCTCGATATGATCGCGCTTGCAGGGTTGGGCATCGCATTTAATGCCAAACCTGCAGTAAGAGCTGCGGCAGATAGTGCGCTGAGCGCGCCGTATCTCGATAGCGTTCTATATCTTCTGGGAATTAGTCGTGAAGATATTGAAGATTCTGGAGAGAGTCTTCGAAAGTAAGCTCGCTATAGTCGGCAAGCGTGGATATCAGTAACGAGAATGCCACGAGCTCCAAGAGCCCATAACTTATCCATTATTTGGTTTGTTTCCTCACGCAGGACCATCGCACGAACGGCGACCCAATCTGGATTTTGTAATGGAGAAATGGTTGGAGATTCAAGACCTGGTGTAATCACACATGCGGATTCCACATCACTTTTCTTCACATCATAATCAAGAAGTACGTATCGACGCGCAGTGACAACTCCTTGTAAACGGCGAACGAGTACTTCGACCTCGGGAGAAATCTGCACACCTTGGCGTGAGATTACGACCGCCTCGCTGGTAAGGATTACATCACCAAATATTTCAAGGCCTGCCTGACGTAGCGTGTTACCCGTGCTCACAACGTCGGCAATCACATCGGCTACACCTAAACGCACACTGCTCTCAACCGCTCCATCAAGGCGAACAACTTCGGCCTTCACTCCCAAATCTTTCAGGTGGTTCGCAACCAAACCTGGGTAGGCGGTTGCAACGCGTTTTCCTGCAATATCAGCAATCGAATACTTGCTGCCTGTCGGTCCGGCAAATCTGAAGGTAGATGAACCGAAATTGAGCGGCATTATCTCGGTTGCCAGAGCGCCTGAGTCGATAAGTAAATCACGGCCGGTTACTCCAATTTCGAGCTCACCGGAACCAACATAGATCGCAATATCGCGTGGACGCAGGTAGTAAAACTCGACGCCGCCGCGGCTGTCGACCAGAATCAGATCTCGAGAGTCAGTCCGTTGCTTGTATCCCGCCTCTTTGAAGATGGCGATCGCTTCTTCTGCCAGTGATCCTTTATTTGGTATTGCAACTCTTAACATGATTTACCGCACCTTTGATTCGTTAGAGAAACTTGTAAATGTCTTGTGGAGTAAGACCGCGTGCGATCATGAGTGTTTGTAGATGATAGATCAGCTGACTTATCTCCTCCGCGAGAGCCTCGTTGCTCTCATGCTCGGCTGCCAGCCACACCTCTCCTGCTTCTTCGATGATCTTCTTTCCGATGCCATGAACTCCTGAGTCAAGGGCTGCTACCGTGGATGACCCAGCAGGGCGATCTATCGCCTTCTGTGATATTTCTTCCCAGAGATCTTCAAAAGACTTCATGACACTAGTTTACGTGATCCAGTGTGAATTCTGCTGACAATTACTGCGTAACGAGGGCTCGTAATCTATTCACCATCTCCGCAGGGTCAGCAGCGTTAAACACGGCGCTACCGGCTACGAAGGTATCTGCACCCGATTCATGGGCTATCTCTATCGTTTCCAGGGAAACACCACCATCAACCTGAAGCCATATAGGACGATCACCGATGAGAGCTCTTGTCCGCCTTACTTTTTCCATCATCGAATGCATAAACTTCTGCCCACCGAAACCTGGTTCCACCGTCATAATCAAAAACATATCTACCTCAGCAACGATGTCGACATAGTCCTGGATGTCGGTACCAGGTTTGAGCGCAAGTCCCGCGCGGGCGCCTTCTCGTCTAATTGATCGTAAAGTCTTGATTGGATCCATTGAAGCTTCGGCGTGAATTGTCACACTAGCGCTTCCTGCGTGGGCATAGGCCGGTCCCAGCGTGTCAACATCTGCAATCATTAAATGAGAATCAACCGGTAATGGAGACTTTGCGATAATTGATGAAGCGGTATCGAAATCAAAAGTAAAGTTAGGAACGAAGATGTTGTCCATCACATCTAAATGAAGAAGATCAGAAACCTCTGAAATCTTCGCAATCTCTTGATCCAAGTGAGAAAAATCAGCATTGAGAATGCTCGGCGTGATCCGTATTCCCATTTGTTTACTCTACCTTAAGCTGTTTTTCGAAAGAGCGCTAAAAACATTGAATCCGTATTGTGTCTCTGAGTCCATAGCGCCATCGCGCTTTGCCGAACAGCACCTTCGAGATTGCCCGGTAGATACGGGGTGACATCTATCTGTTCCAGCGATGGGTGGCGCTTGAGAATATCTGCTACAGCAATACTTGTTTCGGCCAAATGGGGAGAACATGTTGCATAACCGAAGACTCCCCCAACGTTAAGGACAGAAATAGCTGCATCGGAAATCTCGCTCTGTAGTTGAATAAGTGATCTGAGGTCAGAGACGTTTCGACGCCACCGTACTTCTGGCCTACGCCTTAGGGCACCAAGCCCCGTGCAAGGAACATCGGCTAAGACCGCGTCAAAAGTCTCGTTCTTCTGCGAGATTTCACGTGCATCTCCAACCCATACTGGCGCACCAGCAACAACGCGCTTAACCAACTCTGCTCTCGCCGAAGAGATTTCATTTGCCGTAAAGAGATGTCCTTCCTCCTTGGCGATAGATGCAAGCAACGCAGCCTTACCACCAGGACCAGCACATAGATCGAGCCACGAAGTCTTATCCGATGCTGCACGTGCAAAAACGGAGGCAACCAACTGAGATCCCTCATCTTGCACTCCTGCTCGTCGGTGACGTATTGCTTCGAGAGATCCGGGAGTTACTTCAGCAGTAAAACCGTAAGCGGAGTACTGAGTTGGGATTGCACCTTGTTCTTCAAATTCGGTGATTGCGGAGCGTCCCGGCCATGTAACAAATGTTGGCTTGGTGGGGACGTTATTCACTCTCAGTAGTTCTTCCACTTCACTAAAATCCCGCAAGAGATCGAAGTATGCGCTAACGATCCACTCCGGATGGGAATAGAGAATGGATAATCTAGCGACGTCATCGTTAATTGCCCCTACAGGCTCAAGCCATTCCTCCATGCTCTTTCCGCTCACCTTGCGAAGAAGGGCGTTGACAAAACTGGCCTTAGACTCGCCAAGAACTTTACGAGCTAACTCGACTGTCTCGGAGACAGCGGCATGCATGGGAACACGCATCTCAAATATCTGCTGCAGTCCGAGTCGAGTCACATCCACAATGCCCGAATCAACATCCTTCCATGGTCGATCGCTGACTTGCGCGAGAATGTAGTCATGGCGACCCTGCATCCGAAGCGTTCCATAGAGAAGTTCGGTGGCAAAAGCTTTATCACGCTGATCAAAAGATGAATCGTCTAACGCTCTTGGTAAAAGTAAATTAGAGTAACCATCTCTGCGATTGACCTCGGTCAGAACATCAAAAACTAGAAGTCTGACGGGATCTGCTTTTGGTTTCTTAAAGGTGTTGCGTCTAGCCTCAACCAATGTATTCACCAGGATTGATTCTGGCTCCTCGAGCCCAATCAGCCGCTTTCATCTCGTTCTTTCCCTGTGGGATCACGGTGAGAATTTCTAGAAGTCCATCTGAGGTTCCTACAAGCACCGCACTCTTTGAGATGTAAAGCTCACCAGGCTGCAACTTTTCTTCGCAAGTAGTCGAAAGCACAGCGTTTGTCACCTTCAATAAATCTCCCCTAAAGAGCGTTCGGGCAATCGGATTCGGATAAAAAGCAAGAATTTTGCGGTGAATCACATCTGCACTCAGGCTCCAATCAAGGAGCGCTTCATCTTTACCGATTTTAGAAGCAACACTTACACCCGCCGCACTTTGCATGAGTGGAGAAACTCCAGCAGATATATCAGCTAGTGAATCTTGAATCAGAGTAACTCCTTCTGCGGCAAGGAAGGACAGCGCCTCGGATGTTCGTAGCTGCGGATTGCGTTCGAAACTCGCTCTGCGGTAGATCGGACCTGTATCCATTCCGGCATCAAGTGCAAATACCGTCATCCCTAAATGCGTATCTCCGTGTTCGATTGCACGCTGAACTGGAGCTGCGCCGCGCCAGCGTGGTAGCTCGGAGAAGTGGAGATTGATAAATCCATGTGTGGGCTGATCAAGGACATATTGCGGAAGCAAAATTCCGAAAGCAATAACGACGACGCAGTCGATGTCATCAAGACTTCTTTGAAAATCCTCAGCCTTTGCGATTTCAATACACTCGACTGTGTTTTCCTGACACCAGAGCGCCACATCACTTTTACCGATCTGTCCGCCCCGTCCAGATGGTTTTGCCGATGTAGTAAAGACTCTCACCAATTCATGCTTACTTGTGAGAAGCCATTCCAAAGTTGGCACCGCAATCTGCGGGGTTCCAGCAAGGGCAATACGCACTAGTTATTTTTTCCGAAGAGACCATGAGGCGACACCTTGATCGTGGGCGTGATTCCCTGATCGATCGCTGCCGCGAACCACTCCGCGTCTCGGATCTCTTTCATCGCTACTTTTCGATCCGCCTTGGATAATCTGTCAATAAAAACAATTCCATCGAGATGATCCGTCTCATGCTGTAAGGCTCGTGCTAAAAATTCGCTTCCATCGACAGTGATCGGTTCCCCGTGCATGTTAAATCCTTGGGCCACTGCGCGCATCGCGCGAGGTGTTTCATACCGGATCTCAGGAAATGAGAGACATCCTTCTTCTCCGTCTTGCAACTCTTGACTCAATGTCAGGGTCGGATTGACTAGATGACCAATTTCTTCATCGACACACCATGTAAAAACACGGAGCGGGACTCCAATTTGAGGAGCCGCCAATCCTGCGCCAGGAGCATCGAGCATCGTGTCTATCAGATCGCTCACCAGGGTTCGCAACTCTTTATCAAAATCAACGACAGGAGAGGCCGGCGTAACCAAGACTGGGTCACCAAATAAACGAATCTCCTGAATTGCCATAGTGCAATCTTAACTCAAAGCGTACGGGTCAACCCTCATACTCATATTCGACTTCTTTGCCAGTGATCGCTTCTTTCGGTACGTTACAAGGAAGTCAACCAGCGATTGCGCATCTTCATGAGGGACGGTGAGAATCACCCTAGAACTCTCATCAGATATCTTCTTTGGTCCCAGAATTCTCGTTGAATGTGGAATGCGTCCATCATCAACTGCCTTTCTAATGCCAGAGATGAAGGTTTGGCAGTCTCCCTGAACCATTTCGATTGTGAGAGCGCTGACAACAGGAGGAAGCTGCGTCTGCTCTCGCTCGTGCAACTCGCGATTATTGATTGCGGTCACATTCCAACGGGCAATAGATGCCACGATGGGGTGTGCACTATCGATGACGACAAGCACTTTGCCGTCAGATGAGGTGAGAGAAGAGAAATGCATAATTGACTCACGTGCACGTTCTTGCGCTCTCAGATCGACCTGAGAAAAGAGCGAGTCGCCCTCAAGAATTATTACTGCTTGATACCCCGATGGTAATCGCGGGGCCATCCCAGAGGTCGCAAGAACAATCGAAGGTTGATCTGGTATCGACTGAATCGGAGTTGATGCATCTGAGGTGATGACGGGAAATCCTGGAAAAGCTCGGCCGATCTCATGTGCAAATCTCTGACTACCTCTACCTAACAAAATCGGTTCATCTTTCTTACACCAACGACAAGACCATTGACTCCCTTTCTTGTCGCAGAGCGAACAGCTGTAACCTTTTTCGCTTCCTTGAAACGAAATTCTTCCTCCGCAATCACAAATCGCGATATTTTTGCACGACTTACACATCAGCGCACTCGAATAACCTTTTCTTGAAACAAGGAACAGGACTGATCCTTTCTCAAGCGCCTTTCGTATAGGGCCAAATATTCGATCGGGTAAGAGTTCACCATTGTGCGCTGGATACGATTGCACATCAACTTTTACACTTCTCCCCTTGAGTTCCATCTCCTTCTTCTCGATGAGATAAGACGATTCCGACGATGGTGCATAGCCAACAAATGTCAGGTCCACCTGCCCTATTTGTGACCTGAGCAGTGCAACATCACGAGTATTCCAACCTGGATTTCTCACTTCATAATGCGATTGAGCACCTTCGCGATAAACAATGATCGTTCTCAGGTCATGAACCGGTGCAAATACCGCACTTCGCGAACCAATCACAATTCTTGCTTGCCCTGATGCAACCTTCAGGTAATTGCCATACCTCTCTGACCTAGTCAGGGACGCATCGAGAATCGCAAAATCAACTGCGCGAGACTCTAACTCCTGTGCCAATAGGAGAACTTCGCGAGCTTCCGGCGCAATAACGAGAACGCCACCCAGCGCAGATCGAGCACGGATCCAGTCAGCTATCAGAGCTATTGCATCTTCACCTGGTGTGACTAGATAGAAAGATTGGGTATGCGATAGAGAACTGTGACGGTGCGTTTGCGCAGGACTTGGTTGCACTGTTTTCTCTGCGGCGATCACTCGCGATGGGACTGCGCTACTTAGAATATCAAGTGGTGAACTCCCCCATCTTTGGGCAACCGCAGCAACCAACAACGTCAGCTCTGAGGTGAGTAATGGAATCGGCGAGAGGACCTTTTCAACAAATTTCAGGTTACCAATATCTGAGGAATCCAATCGAGAAAGGACGTAGCCATCAACAGTACGTCCCGCAAAATTAACAGCAACCTTTACTCCAACGGTCACTTGCGAAGAGAATGACTCAGGGACTAAATAGTCGTAGGCGAAGTCAAGATGAGGCACCCCTGTATCGACCCACACATGTGCGACCGGAAGAGCGGATGCTTTCTCGGCAGATCCCCGTGCAACTTTCTGTACTTTAAGCCGCAGAGGTGCGGATGTCATGACTGAAGTGCTGCGTTAGATCGCCGCGCGGAGAGCGTCTACGCGATCAGTTCTCTCCCACGTGAAATTCGGAAGTTCTCTACCAAAGTGACCATAGGCTGCCGTAGCAGAATAAATCGGACGTAGAAGATTGAGATCAGCAATGATTGCAGCTGGTCGCAAATCGAATACAGAGAGAACGGCTTCCTGAATTTTTGCCACTGGGACCGTCTCGGTACCAAAAGTTTCGACGAATACTCCAACAGGCTGCGCCTTACCGATTGCATAGGCAACTTGTACCTCACAACGTCGTGCCAATCCCGCTGCAACGACATTCTTAGCAACCCATCGCATGGCATAGGCCGCTGAACGATCGACCTTAGATGGATCTTTTCCGCTAAATGCTCCTCCACCGTGACGGGCCATACCACCGTAGGTGTCGACGATAATTTTTCGGCCCGTTAATCCAGCGTCACCCATAGGTCCGCCGATAACGAATCGTCCGGTTGGGTTAATCAATGTTC
>CANLHC010000020.1 GCA_947490625.1 Candidatus Nanopelagicaceae bacterium | reverse complement strand
TCTCCCCAACCGAGCAATTCAAAGTGATGCTGCAGTGGAGCCATTCGAAAAACTCTCTTGCCTCCAGATATTTTGAAGTAGAGGGTTTGGATGATTACAGACATTGTAATAATCACAAAGAGGCCGCCTAGAGGAATAAGCAGAAGTTCAATTCTTAGCGTTGTTGCAATACCGGCAAGTGCTCCACCGAGTGCCAGTGATCCTGTATCTCCCATGAAGATCTTGGCTGGTGATGCATTCCACCACAAGAAACCAGTACACGCGCCAGCAAAAGAAGCGGCGAGAACTGCGATATCTAGCGGATCTCTGACTTCATAACAATTCACACCAGGAGAAACCGCACAGCTCTCACCGAACTCCCACACACCTATGAGAATAAATGCGATAAATGTAAGTACAGATGCACCGGAGGCTAGCCCGTCTAATCCATCTGTGAGATTCACTCCATTGCTAGTAGCCGTCACCATGAGCGCTACCCAGATAACAACAAAGAACGCTCCGAGAGTAATAGAGGTATCACGCACTGTCGAAAGTTGTGATGAGATCGGAGTCAAGCCATCTTTATCGGCAAACTGTGTGCCGAGATATGCAAAGATCGATGCAATAACAATTTGCCCAAAGAGTTTCTGCCGTGAAGTAAGCCCTAATGATTGCTGACGTGAGACTTTAAGCCAGTCATCGATGAAGCCGACAAAACCCAGAGCAATAACGAGGCCAATAACCAGGACTGCAGAGACAGTTACGGCATTTCCACTGATCAGATGTGCCAATAGATAGGCTGCAACTGCAGCAAAGATAATGATGATTCCACCCATCGTGGGTGTGCCTCGTTTGGTGTGATGTGAGGTGGGTCCGTCATCTCTGATGATCTGCCCATATCCGCGACGAGCAAGTGAGCGAATGAGCACGGGGGTTCCAAAGAGTGAAAGAAGGAGAGCAAATCCTCCAGCCATCAGAATGGTTCTCAACTCACTTACCTCCTAACTCTTCATCATTGCGGTGACGAGCGGTGACTACCTGCTCGATCTTCTCAGCCAGAATTTCAAATGCCTCTGATCGTGAAGCTTTCACAAGAATCACATCACCCGGTTCAATCTGCTCAGCAAGTGCAATAGCTTGATCTCGTGTGCACGAGTGAGTAGTCGTACCAGTGCTACCTGAAAACCCAGATAAGTATTCCGGGGCATCGATCGCAACTAGGTGATCGATACCCAGCTCATAGGCAAGGGTGCCAATGTGTTGATGGGCATTCTCTGAGGACTCGCCGAGTTCCGCCATCTTTCCTACAAAGGCCCAAGACTGGCCTCCTCGTTCTTGGGCAAAAAGGAGCAAAGTCTTGAGGGCTGCCTCCATGGCATCGGGACTAGCGTTATATGAATCATTAATCAGAACCACTTCGCAGAACTCTGAAATTTGCATACGCCACTTACTCTCAATGGTTGCCGTAGAGAGGGCGCCCGCGATTGAGTCGAGTGAGAAGTGAAGTGCGGTCCCAACGGCTGCACATGCAAGGGCATTAGCGACTTGATGCTCACCAACAATTCTGAGGCCCACTGCTGCTCGCCCCTCTGGGGTTACCAGATCAAAATGTGGACAACCTTCACGTATCTCAATCTCTGTGGCACGAACTGAATCTGAATGGGCAGTTCCAAATGTAATTATTTGACCCTTGTGCAGGGCACTCATTGCCTTCGTATACGGATCGTACTGACCCAGGATTGCGATTCCATCTTCCTTGAGAGCACTTACCAACTCTGACTTTGTCTGAGCGATGAGATCCATTGATCCGAATTCACCCAGGTGTGCCATTCCCACACGCAGAACAACAGCGATATCTGGTTGAGCAATCGATGCCAGGTGCGCAATGTCACCCATGTGCCGTGCACCCATTTCGATGATTGCAAACTTAGTCTCAGAAGTGCACGAAAGAATAGTGAGAGGAACACCTAACTCATTATTATAATTTCCTTGAGGCGCTACTGTTGCTCCGTGCTGTGACAACATGTGACGCAGAAGATCTTTGGTAGTTGTCTTCCCTTGTGACCCAGTGATTCCAATGACAGTCAGAGATGTAAGTTCACTTCGAACAAATCTAGCTAGCGCAGTCAGTGCGGCAGATACATCAGCTACAACAATATGTCTCTGCTTGACCGGTTTTGATGTAATTGCGAGAACAGAGCCTCGAGCAAAGGCATCATCTACGAAATCGTGGCCATCTACTTTCTCTCCAATAAAGGCGAGAAAGATAGAGCCTTGCGTTGCTGCGGATGAGTTGAGTACAGGAGCAGAAGTGATCTCAACATCAGTTCCTACAAGAGTTCCGCCGATAATTTCTGCGAGTTGAGAAGCGTGTAACTTAATCATCGCAAAGCCTCGATTGCTTGTGCGAGAACAATCCGATCATCAAAATCAATCTTCTTGCCGGCAATTTCCTGGCCTACTTCATGACCCTTGCCAAGAATGAGCAATGTGTCGCCTGGGCCGCAGAGGGAGACAGCGTATGAGATTGCTTCTGCTCGATCTTCGATAACCGCTGATGGCTGATTGACTGCTAACTCTGATGTCATCTGCGTGAGGATATGACGTGGATTCTCGCTCCGCGGATTATCGCTGGTAAAAATTGCAATACTGGCACCTTCGCTAAGCGCTCTTCCCATAAGTGGGCGCTTGCTGGCATCTCTATCTCCGCCGCATCCCAGTAGAGCTATCACCTTTCCTTCCGTAAACGCACGGGCAGTCGCGAGCACGTTACCAACGGCATCGGGGGTGTGTGCATAGTCAACAAATGCGCTGAAACTTTGACCTCTATCGACAAGCTCCATTCGCCCCGGTGCGCCGTAGAGCTTTGGCACAAGTGCAGCACAATCCAATGGGTCAATTCCGCATTCAGTTGCGATAGCAATGGCGAGAAGAAGATTATCTAGGTTGAAATCTCCGCGAAGAGGTGTTGTTGTTTCAATCAGTATTCCTCCAGCGCCTCGTATGGAGATATTGGTTCCATTTCCGGTAGAAACTATCGAGGTGTAATGCCACGTAGCCTGAGTATTTCTGCGTGAGATGGATGTCGCAGGGATCCCGCAGGTATTAAAGATGCGTAGCCCATATGGATCGTCAATATTAATAAATGCTTGATCGGCGAATTCTAGAGAAAACAGCTTGGCTTTTGCCATGAAGTAGCTCTCCATGTCACCATGAAAATCTAAATGGTCTTGCGTGAGATTAGTGAACCCAGCAATAGCAAAATGTGAACCTTCCATTCGATTCAATACCAATGCATGACTTGATACTTCCATTACTAGGTGGCGTACATGTTGCTCCGCCATCGCCGCAGCGATTGATTGCAAAGTATCTGCTTCCGGAGTAGTTCTCACGCTTTCAAATCTTTCGCGTCCGATGCGAGTTTCCACTGTTCCAATGAGGCCACTCTCGCGTCCGGCTGACTGCAAGAGTTGGTGCAGTAGCGTCGAAACTGTGGTTTTTCCATTTGTGCCAGTTATTGCAATGCTGACCATCTCTTGCACAGGCTTTCGATAAAGATGCGCGCTCACTAAGGCTCCGGCAGTGCGAACATTCTCGACGACAATGACTGGTAAACCCTGAGCAATCTGCGCACCTTGAGCGTCAGTCAGAATTGCTCGAGCTCCCTTAGCAATGGCGCTCTGAGCAAACTGTGCACCATGTGTTGTTTTGCCGGGATATGCAAGGAAGAGATCTCCCGGTAGAACATCTGTGTCATTGGAAGTTACTCCGGTCACGACGCACTCTCCGTCGATTGCTGAATCTGCGCTCAGAAGACGACAAATCTTTTCAACTGTTATTGAATACTCTAGAAGTGGCCGCATAGATTATTCCTTGGCACTCGCCTGAGTGATCTCAATCTTCGACGCCTTCTTCTCTGCTAACCGTTGCTTATTCAGCTCCTTGAGGTCCATAGCAATCGGCTTGACCACAGTTCCGGATGGAGAGATGTGCTTACTTTGTAATACAAAAGTCATAACTTTTTTAAATACTGGTCCCCCAAGTGAACCACCGTAGTAAGCACCCTTTGGGTTTTGAATCGTCACATTGATTACATACGCTGGAGCATCAGCGGGAGCAAAGCCAATAAATGATGCGGTGTAACCCCGATAGCAACCACAGAGATCGTCATAGCGAATTGCGGTTCCAGTTTTGCCAGCAACTCGATAGCCAGGGATAGAGGCGCTAGGCGCTGTTCCGTGATCTGAAACTACGCTCTCCATCATGAGTCGCATTTTAGATGCAGTAGCAGGGCTCACGACTGTTGTTCCTTTTTCCGATTTAAAGGGAGTGAAGTTGCCTGAAGAATCACTTGTTCCTGCGATCACTGTAGGAGAAACTCGAACTCCATTATTGGCTATTGTCGCAAATATGCTGGTGGCCTGCATTGCATTGAGTGAGTAACCCTGGCCAAATGCAACAGTAGGTGCTGTCGTGCCAGACCAGTCTTTTACTTCGAGCAGTTTTCCAACATTCTCACCAGGCAGACCTGCTCCAGTTTTTGTCCCAATTCCAAACTTCTTCAAGTAAGAGTAGAGAGCGTCATGACTGATCGTCTCTGAAATTTTAATTGTTCCCGTGTTACTTGATACTGCAAGAATTCCGGCAGTTGTCAGTTTTTGGAGAGGGTGCGGATCGTGATCCTTGAAATCTTCTCCACCGCGCTTAATCTTGTATGGAACATCAAAGACAGTTTCTGGCGAAATTGCGCCTTCCTCGAGTGCGGCAGCTAGAGTAATAATCTTTCCGGTAGATCCTGGTTCGTATGCATCTTGCACTGAAGGATTTCTCATTAAATTCAAAGTAACGTCTTTTGTATTATTGGGATTAAAGGTTGGTGCGGTTGCATGAGCCAAAATTGCTCCAGTTTTTGGATCCATCACAATTACGGTTCCGCTACTAGCTCTCGCCTTACGCACAGCCTCGGCAATAGCCTTCTGCGCTACCCATTGAATATCTCGATCAATTGTCAATCGCACTGTTGTTCCAGCTTGGGCAGGGACAATTTCTGATTGTGATCCTGGTATCTCAGCGCCTCGGCCTTGAGCAAAGGAGTACAAACCAGGAGTTCCCGTGATCTTTGAATTCATGCTGAGCTCGACTCCCGATGCTCCTAAGCCATCTTTGCGCACAAATCCAACGAGAGATGAGACGAGATTTCCAGATGGATATTCTCTGACATACCCACGCTCTGAAAAGAATCCCGAAATACGCTTTTCAAAATCTTTTGTACTCAGAGTTGCGTTATATCGATCGATTGCTGCGGTCAAGCGGTTCCATGTACTTGGTTGAGCACTCTCTAGGACCATTGAATATCGACGATCACCAGTAATCGATTGTTGAACTTCTTCGATGGTCAGACCCAAAATTGGGGCAACAAAGGCTGCTACTCGTGCAGGATCTTTGATCATCTGTTGGTCGACCACGATATTGATTGCAGAAACACTTCGTGCAAAGGCGACTCCATTGATGTCTGTGATCTCACCTCGCGGTGCTGGAATCAGTCGCGTTGTTTCCATCTCATTTGCAACTTTCAATCTGTACTCTGCAGATTGAATTCCTTGAATGTGGATCAGCCGTGCACCAAAAAGTAAAAATATGACGAATAGAATGATAAATAGGCTTCGAATTCGCTTGGCAGAGAGTTCAAAATTACCCACGTGTGACACCTTCTTCATTGGTCAGAGGCGGCATCTTTGGGGAAATGTCTAGAAAAGTTGGATTCTCTGATGAACTCATTCCGAGCAAGGCTGCTTGATTGGCAAGTGCCTGTGGTGATGAGTAGAGCTCCATCTTTCTGGAAATGGCTTCTCGTTGATCGGCAATCATCTTTGCCTCTGACTTAAGTTCAGACAGTACAAAAGCATCTTGTGCCAATAATGTATTGATTGCCAGCAACGCGAGGAACCCGATTGCTGCAACGACAGTGAGAAAGGTGGCAAAGAAGCGGCGAGTTTCTTGGACCGCTTGCGGAGTCTCTGGAACTATTTTTAGGAAGGCGCGTGATGATTGAGTTACGACTCGTTCGCGAGCGTTGTGAGCGATAGCAAGAATCGACATCAGGCGGCCACCCTCTCGATCGCACGAAGGCGTACAGAGGATGAACGAGGATTCTCAAGTTTTTCGCTCTCGCTCGCTTTTTCACTCGACTTGAGTACTAACGCAAATTTCGCAGCGAATTCAGGTAGTTCTACCGGAAGATCTCGCGGACTCTTTGATGTTGCTGCCTCAACAAAGATCTCTTTCACGATCTTGTCCTC
The DNA here is from genome assembly GCA_947490625.1 of Candidatus Nanopelagicaceae bacterium. Taxonomy (GTDB): domain Bacteria; phylum Actinomycetota; class Actinomycetes; order Nanopelagicales; family Nanopelagicaceae; genus Planktophila. Next base: position 4,103 of record CANLHC010000020.1, on the reverse strand, counting down.
CAGCGATTGAAAGGACATCACAACTACCCGGCCGCCCACATCAACAAGATCAAGGGCCTGAGGTATGGCACGCGTGATCGCACCAAGTTCGTCATTGACTGCGATGCGAAGTGCTTGGAAGGTGCGCTTCGCAGGATTGCCACCAGTGCGACGAGTGGCGGCAGGAATACTCTCTTTGACGAGCGTGGCTAGCTCTAGCGTTGAGTTCAGTGGTGCTTGTGCGCGAGCTTTAACTATATTTTCGACGATACGAGTAGCAAACTTTTCTTCCCCAAATGTGCGCAGAATCTTCACTAACGCGCCTGGTTCATAATGATTAATGATTTCAAAAGCGGTAATGCCACGACTTGAATCCATACGCATATCTAGAGGCGCATCTTGTGAGTATGAGAACCCGCGTTCAATCTCATCGAGTTGCATTGAAGATACGCCAAGGTCAAATAAGACTCCAGAAACATGTGAATAACCGTGGGATAGAACCACTTCACTTATTTCATCAAATACAGCATGCGAGGTTTTTACTCTGTGGCCAAAGCGTGAAAGTCGTTCTGTAGCTTGTGCCAAAGCACGAGGGTCGCGATCTATTCCGATCACTGTTAATTGTGAAAAGCGATCAAGTAGCGCTTCAGTATGTCCGCCTAAACCTAAAGTTGCATCTACTACTACGGGATGCTCATTTAATTCAATGGAAGGAGATAAAAGATCAATACAACGATCGCGCATTACTGATATGTGTTGCATCTTCTCCCCCATTTCTTTGCCTGACTATGTACCTGCTTCATTCGCTCTCTCAACTCTGGTCACCGCCGGCCGACGGATCTCACGAAAGCAGGCGCCGGGGAAGGGGCGTCTGCTGTCGGCCATAAAACCTAGGCATGGGGTCGACGGTGGCCACAATCGAGAGAGCGCTATGTAGTTGTTTTGCTATTTAGTTTTTTTAAAAGAGTCCTGGAAACACTTCCTCTGATACATCGGCAAAACCTTCTTCACGATCTGTGAGATATTTACTCCACGCCTGTGCATCCCAAATTTCAACGCGTGTATTTGCACCGATAACAACGCACTCTCTTTCAAGACCTGCATATGTGCGCAGTCCTTGTGGAATCGTCACGCGACCTTGGCGATCAGGAATTTCATCGTGTGCGCCTGCAAACATCACGCGCTGATAATCACGAGCTGCCTTTGCAGTAACTGGCGCTTGACGCAATGTCTGTGTGAGGGTTTCAAATTCAGCAGCTGGAAAAACATAGAGACAGCGTTCTTGGCCTTTTGTGATCACAAGGCCAGAGGAGAGTTCTTCTCTAAATCGAGCGGGAAGTATGAGGCGACCTTTTTCATCAAGGCGGGGTTCATGAGTTCCAAGAAACATCTGACTCATCCCCTTCCCCAAGGTGTAGGCGAATCTCTTAAAAACCCGCTTAATCCCCCACTTTACTCCATTTTCCTCCTTTTTCAACCACCCTGCCCCACGATCCACCCCTTTCCCCCCACTGCGAAAGAACTCGCGGGCATGAAAAAACCCGCCTTGTGGGCGGGTTTATCGGTGATGAAGAGGTATTACTCTCCGAAGTTTCGCTGATCCCAACGCTCTTGAAGTCGATCCCCAAAGCCCTTATTTGAGCGTGGAGCCTTTGGATTTCCGCCTGATGGAGTTGAAATGAGCGCCCCTGGCGAAGTGAAGGCACGGAACATCATGATCGAACCAGTCAAGGCAAGGAGAAAGCCGCTGAGACCGATGGCCATTTGAAGCGTTAAATCTGAAAAGAAGGTCAAGCCAGCAAAGAGGGTGGCGATCCCGAAGATCACCAGGGCAATTGCCATGAGGACGCGATTACGCGAGACCTTCGATGGGCCAGTCAGAGCGCTCACAAGGCGTGGATCATCAACGGCGAGGGCTTCTTCCATCTGCGCCAGAAGACGTTTTTCATGCTCAGAAAGTGGCATATGCATACTCTAGAACAACTTTTTCGCCCTGACTACTCAGAGAAGGGCTCAGGCAGGGTTGGACTGATCAGTCTTGGTCAATCAAGCGCCCCGGCCGCACGCTATCACCACCAAAACGGGCTTTGGCAGCATCAATGCCGCCTTGGACTTCACGCCAGCTAGATTCCCGGCCCCCGAGTTCGAGTTGCTCATGGGTCTCGGTATGTAAATTCTCAAGTGAAATCCCAACAAGTCGAATGCGGGAACGCCCCAACTTCAAACCCTCATAGAGTGATTTAGCAACTTCATAAATCTCATGTGTTGTATCTATTGGTAGCGCCAAAGTCTTGGAACGATTAACAGTTGTGAAATCTGCGAACCGCACTTTTAGCGAAATTGTTTTGGAGAAGAGTGATCGCTCACGCATACGCGAGGAAGCCCTCTCGCACATGCGCAATATCTCTTTTGAAATAATCTCAGGGTCATCAATGTCGCTATCAAATGTCTCTGCTGCGCTAATGCTTTTATCGGGCTCCTCTGGAATCACATCACGATCATCTCGTCCCCATGCAAGTTCATAGAGTGACTCACCTGCTGCCTGCCCGAGTGCGCGAATCAGAGTCTGTGGCGGAGTCTGCGCAATATCACCGACTGTATGAAGTCCTAACTGTTCGAGCACTTCATTGGTCTTTGGCCCTACTCCCCATAGCGCAGAAACTGGTAAAGGGTGAAGAAAGGTAAGGACTCGATCGGTAGGAATTTCTAACATTCCATTTGGTTTACACCGCTGCGATGCAAGTTTTGCGATGAACTTGGAGGATGCAATTCCTACCGAGCATGTAATCCCCTCTTGCTCTTCAACTTTTGCTCGAATTGCCGCTGCGATTGCCCTGCCATCGCCAAGTAATCGCTTTGCTTTTGTCACATCGAGAAAAGCTTCGTCGAGTGATATCGGTTCAACGAGTGGGGTAAATGAATGGAAGATCTCCATGATGTGCTCTGAAACCTCGCTATAGCGCTTGTGATCTGGTGGGATAAAGATTGCGTGTGGAGCAAGTCGCTGTGCGCGCCCCACTGGCATCGCAGCTTTAATTCCGAATTTTCGTGCTTCATAATTTGCCGATGTCACCACACCACGAATGCCTGCACCGATAACTACAGCTTTACCTTTAAGTTCGGGGTGATCGCGCTCTGTGACCGATGCAAAGAAGGCATCCATATCAACGTGCAGAATTGTCGCCTCATGCGCCCCGCTCATATGGCCACCTTACTGCTCTGCCATTTCCCATAGGCCTCAGATAAATCCCACGCCCCCGTGGCGCGTATTGAGATACCGCGATCACCTGTACGGCGAGTAACTCCGCGGACAAGAATGAGGGATGTTGAGTAAAGAAGGCCAGCGCTACTGCTCTGTACATCGCTAAAGAAGGTGGAGTCGCTACAACCATAGCCATCATCGAGGGTCAGAAAGATCACGCGCCGCCCTGAACGTATGGGTGGTGTCTGTAACGCAACTTTTACGCCAGCAACTAAAACATCACTACCCGACCGCTGGGCAAGAAGATCACACGAGCGCACTGCTCCGATAGCGTTAAGAAAAGGCGCATAAAACTCAAGCATGTGATGCGTGATATCCATACCTAGCCGCTGAACTTCATGGCGCACACGTTCATTGGTAGTGATATTGGGCAACCCGCTTGAGATAAGAGCTGGCGGAGTAAAGCCAAATGTCATCTGCGCACCGCTTGTACCTTTCTTAATACTCTTTACAGAGTGCGACTTTTCAATATCGTTCAGGTGAAGAAGAAGGTCGCGATGATTAATATCTCCTGTATGAAGTGAATGTAACTCGTCAAAGCCTCCAGTGAGGATCAATGATTCTATTATTGGAGTTGACGCACCACTGCGTGCCACAAAGTCAGCCATATCTATATAGGGCCTTGCCTGCATAATCGATGCAATTTCATGATCGCTAATTCCTGCAATAGAAGAAAGTGCGATGCGAATAGATTTCTTACCGTCATTACACTCAACGCGATATGAAGCATCTGACTTATTGACATCAAGCGGGGCCAAAGTAATTCCCATCTGCCTTGCTTCATCAAGGATAAGTCGCCGTGGATACATCCCCGGATCGTGAGTAAGTACTCCTGCAATAAATTCAGCTGGATAGTGAGTCT
>CANLHC010000019.1 GCA_947490625.1 Candidatus Nanopelagicaceae bacterium | reverse complement strand
ATCTTGCCGGTCGCTTTAATGCTCGCTATGGCGATACCTTCACTCTTCCTGAAGCATATATTTTAAAAGCTGGCGCGAAGATTAATGATATTCAAGAGCCGACTTCCAAGATGAGTAAATCATCGGGTTCTGTCGCAGGTGTTATCGAAATCATGGACTCGCCGGATGCGAACCTCAAGAAGATTAAATCTGCTGTAACAGATGCTGGTCGCGAAGTGAAGTTTGATCAGAACGAAAAACCTGGAATTAGTAATCTACTGACTATTCATAGCGCGCTCAGTGGCCGTACTATTGCTGAACTTGAAAATGATTTTGCCGGTAAAGGTTATGGAGATTTTAAGTCGGCGGTAGCTGAAGTGGTTGTGGAATATCTCAGGCCAATTCGTGAGCGTGCACAGGAGCTCTTACTCGATGAAAAGCACCTCCTGAGTATTTTGCATCAGGGAAGTGAGAAAGCGCGTACAGTCGCGAGTGCAACCTTGGATGCAACGTATAAGGGATTGGGTGTAGTTCAGTAATGAAGAAGTTACTTCTTTCAACACTGCTCATTGCTTCACTCGTTGCGCCTACCTCAATGGCCCAGGCACAATCTCACCGCATCTGTTTGGCATATGACGCCGGCGGTCCAGGAGATGATTCCTTCAATGATGCGGCACAAGCAGGCCTCAAGGTCGCCGCAAAGAATCTTCAATTCACTCTGGAAACCACTGTCACATCAGGTGAGGCAAAAGATCGCAAAGATCGTCTTACCGCATTGGTCAATAAGAGCTGCACCATAGTTATTGCTGTCGGTACCGGGTATGCACCGGTCCTGAAAGAGCTGGCCCAAGAATTTCCTGAGACTCAATTTGCAATCCTTAATGATGCAACAGTTGATGCACTCAACGTCACATCCATTGTTTTCGCCGATGTACAGGGCGCTTACTTAGCTGGATATGCCGCAGCGCTCTCTAGCAAAAGTGGCAAAATTGCGATGATTGGTTACTCATCCCAGAAAGCTATTTTTGATAAGGGATTTCTTCCCGGCGCTAAGGCTGCCAAAAAATCAATTACTGTCACCCACAGGTCGATCTCAACATCGGCAAGTTCTGTTACCTCGACCCTACTTCGGTCAGGCCATGATGTGATTTATCTAGCAACAACGGGATCAGCAACAGATGTGTTCTCTGTTATTGCAACATCTAATCGTGGTGGAAAAAATCGATTTGCAGCCGGACTCATTACTCAAGAACCTGATCAATTCTTAACAGTTGACGCCGCCTCGCAGAAATTCTTGCTCGCTACAGTAATCAAGCGAGTGGATCTGGCACTGATTGATCTATTGACCGAGACATTGGCGGGCAGAACTCTTTATGACGAGGTTGATCCCGCTCTAGGTGTGTATGGTCATCGTTACGGGATTTCAGATAAGAGCATCGAGATCACGTTGCGCTCTCCAGCTTTGATTGCAGCGCGATCAAAGATTAATGCGGCAAGTGTTGCCGCGTCGAAGTTAAGCTCCTAGTAAATCTCGTAAAGGTTGACGAAGCGAAGATAACTCGGCTTCAGCTTTCTCCCGGTCAGCGCTAATCACTTCGATGTAGCATTTAAGTTTTGCCTCAGTTCCTGATGGACGAATAATTATTCGGATACCGCCAGATAGCCACATTCGCAATCCATCAGTTGGTGGGAGGCCATTACTAGGCGCTGCAAGATCATCAATACTTTCTACTGAGCGCCCAGCAATCTCACGTGGTGGTGTGGTGCGTAACCGTGCAAGAAGACTGGTGATTGCGCCCAAATCTGTGACTCGAATTGAAATCTGTTCAGTTCCGTGAAAACCATGGCGAGCCCAGACTTCATCGAGTAAGTCATTGAGATCTTTACCCTGTTCGGCCAATGTAGTCGCAATCTGAGCCAGGAGAAGCGCCGCTGAGATGCCATCTTTATCGTTGACCGTTTCTGAGTCGACTGCATAACCAATTGCCTCTTCGTAACCAAAGGCGAGGTTTTCAATTTTGGCAAGCCACTTAAATCCGGTGAGCACCTCTTTGAAGTCAATTCCGTAGTGGGCACTGATTTTTCGCAGAATAGATGATGAAACAATTGAATTTCCAAATGTTCCTGTAGGAGCGGTTCTGGCAATCCATTCACCGAAAATGACGCCGAGCTCGTCGCCTCGCAGCATTCGCCATTGTCCATTGCGATTTTTTATCGCTGCTGCGCATCGATCTGCATCAGGATCATTGGCGATTACTAAATCTGCATTGTGGGACTGAGCAGTTGAAATCGCGAGGTCGATCGCACCGGGTTCTTCGGGATTAGGGAAAGCAACTGTGGGAAAGTCTGGATCCGGTTCTGATTGCTCTTTCACGAGAATGAGCGGAGCAAAGCCTGCTTTCTCGAAAACTTGTGCCAGTGTCTGGGTGCCGACTCCATGCATTGCTGTATAGACAATTTTTAGAGAACCCGGCTTTGGCCCAAGGCTTGCAGTGCGGTCGGTGTACTCATCGATGATTTCCTCTGCGACAACGCTCCACTTACTTCCGCGAGCTTGAGATGAAAGTTGTTTTATTGACTTGATCTCATCGGCAATAAATCCATCCGTAGGGCTAATTATTTGAGAGCAGGCGTAGGAAATTCCATCAGCTGTTGGCCCAACGTAAACTTTGTATCCATTATCTGCTGGCGGGTTGTGGCTAGCAGTGACCATGATTCCAATATCTGCATTAAGTGCCTTGGTTGCATAAGCAAGGACAGGTGTAGGCAGTGCCCTCGGCATTAGAAATACTTCACACCCAGCACCACTAAAGATTTCAGCGCTCTCAATCGCATATTCATGCGAACCATGCCGTGCATCTCGTCCGATAACGACACGATTGAATCCACGCTTTTTCATATACTGGGCAATTCCTGCGGCAGTTCGTCCAACAACAGCGCGATTCATACATGATGGACCTGGTCCATTTGGCCCACGTAAACCCGCGGTTCCAAATTGTAAAAAGCCATTGAAGTATGCCCGCAGTTGTTTCTCATCACCTGCATCAAGCAGCACCTGCAGCGCTGCTGCGGTTATTGGATCTGGATCATCTGCAATCCAAAGCGTTACTTCTTCTTTTAGTCCTAGATCCATGAGTTTCTCAATGACTCTCAATCAAATAATCTGCGGAATGGTTTTTTTGATCAATTCACCCATTGAGCTTGCCGCTGCCTTACCCGCTGCGATGACCTCTTCGTGGCTGAGTTTTTCACCGGTGACACCGGCAGCTGCATTGGTCACTAGCGATATTCCTAATACTTCGGCACCGAGTGCGTGTGCTGCAATCGCTTCAGGAACAGTGGACATTCCAACGAGGTCGGCTCCGATTGTGCGCATCATATGAATCTCTGCGGGAGTTTCATAGGTAGGGCCACGCCAGTGAACGTAGACACCTTCTTGTAGCGATGAATCAGCTGACTTCATAATCGAACGAATACGCTTGCTGTAAAGGTCGGTGAGATCAATAAATGTTGCTCCAACAAGTGGCGACTGCGCAGTGAGAGAGATGTGGTCTCGGATAAGCACGGGTTGTCCCACCTGATACGCAGTATTAATCCCGCCGCATGCATTAGTTAAGATAACGACCTTGCATCCCGCCTTAACCGCAGTTCTCACTCCGTGAACTACGGGTTCCATACCTTTTCCTTCGTACAAATGTGTACGCCCCAAGAAGACAAGTGCATGAATGACTCGGTTGCCATCGTTAATGGCATATGAGCGAATTTTTCCTGAGTGACCTTCAACTGCGGGTGGAAGAAATCCTGTTATCTCTTCAGCGCTACATTCATATGCTGGTGTACCAAGTGCATCAACGGCGCCAACCCATCCTGATCCCATCACTAGGGCGATATCGTGAGAAGCGACCCCAGTTCGAGATGCAATCTCTGCAGCTGCGCGAGTGGCAGCTTCGAGTGGATCTGTATAGAGCAATTCAGTTGATGTCATGTGGCGAATAATGTCATAGATCGATGATGTCGCACAGAGTTGCAGCACTCGCCACCGTCTCACCAATAACTACTGTGAGATTCTTAACTACACCGCTCTTATGAGCATTGAGTGGCTGCTCCATCTTCATCGCCTCAATCACGATAATCAAATCTCCTGCTTCAACAGTGGCTCCTTCTTCTACAGCAACCTTGACAACGGTTCCCTGCATCGGACTCGTGAGCGCCGTTCCAGCGGCAGCACCAATAGATGATTGCTTGGCCCGACGGCGCTTGATAATCGGTGCGGGGGTGTGAACCTGAATTCCAAATCGCTTTCCATTGACTTCGGCAACAAGTGATTGAGCTGCAGGTTGTGACTCTCGCTCTTGAACTTGATATTTAAATGCTGGAATCTGATTATTGAATTCATTTTCAATGTAGCTGGTATAAATCTTAAAGTCTTGGGTAAATGCCGGATCTTCAACAATGGCGCGGTGGAACGGTAGAGCGGTAGGCAGTCCTTCGATGACAAATTCAGAAAGTGCTCGTCGTGCTCGCTCAATTGCTTGCGCTCTCGTCGCGCCCGTTATAACAAGCTTTGCTAATAACGAATCAAAGTTTCCGCCAATTTCATCTCCACCTTGAAACCCTGCATCGACGCGCACGCCCGGTCCAGACGGTGCTGACCATGAGGAGATTCGACCAGGTGCTGGCAAAAATGAGCGTCCCGGATCTTCGCCGTTGATTCTAAATTCGATGCTATGTCCACGAATGATGGGATCTTCAAATCCGAGCTGCTCACCCGCTGCAATTCTAAATTGCTCACGTACAAGATCAATTCCGGTAACTTCTTCAGAGACTGGATGTTCTACTTGTAGGCGCGTATTTACCTCAAGAAATGAAATCGTGCCATCTTGTCCAATCAGAAATTCGCATGTGCCAGCTCCGACGTAGCCAGCCTCTTTCATAATCGCCTTACTTGATCGGTAGAGCTCATCTACTTGTGCCTGCGTAAGGAAAGGCGCTGGCGCTTCTTCCACGAGTTTTTGATGGCGACGTTGCAGTGAGCAATCGCGCGTGCTAATCACAACGGCATTCGAATGTTGATCAACCAGGACTTGGGTCTCAACATGGCGAGGTTTATCAAGGTAGCGCTCCACAAAACACTCACCCCGACCAAAACCTGCAATAGCCTCACGTGTAGCGGAAGCAAATAGTTCAGGGATCTCTTCAATAGTGTGTGCGACCTTGAGCCCGCGTCCACCACCACCGAATGCGGCTTTGATTGCAACCGGAAGTCCGTGTTCTTTGGCGAAGGCAATAACATCTTCATGGCTAGAAACTGGATCTGTTGTACCTGCAACTAATGGCGCACCGACCTTGGCAGCAATTCGTCTGGCTGACACTTTGTCACCTAAGGCGCTAATTGCAGTAGGAGGAGGTCCGATCCAGATAAGCCCTGCATCAATTACTGCCTGAGCGAAGTGAGCATTCTCTGAAAGAAATCCATAACCAGGATGAACAGCATCGGCGCCAGATTTCTTAGCAAGAGAGATGATTTTTTCTATATTGAGATATGTATCTTTTGCACTTACCCCATTAAGCGAAAAAGCATAATCTGCAGCTTTCGCATGGAGAGCACTTCGATCTTCTTCAGAGTAGATAGCAACGCTCTCTATGCCATGATCTTTACATGCCCGAATGACGCGAACTGCAATCTCACCTCGATTAGCAATCAATACACGTTTCATGGCATCTCCTTTACCTGAGGCCACGTGTACCCCAGTTGTTTCATCGCACTTCTTAGAAATGGCATCGAGATGCCCACCACATTTGTGTAATCGCCTTCAATGCTAGGAATGAAGGGAGAGCCGAAACCATCAAGAGTAAAGCCACCAGCAACATGAAGCGGTTCTTCCGAATCAATATAGTCCTGGATCTCTTCATCGGTCATCGTCGAAAATGTCACCTTGGTAGTCACACGATCTGCAATCTCAATCCCTTTTTCTGTATCGATAATGCAATGACCTGTGTGCAGCAGACCACTTCGACCGCTGATTGCTCTGGCCCGTTCAAGAGCGACTGCGGGAGTTCCTGGTTTTCCAAAAGAGATTCCATCAACATCAAATGTTGAATCGCAGCCGATGATAATCGCTGGATAATCAATTAACTCTCTTACGGTGTGGGCTTTAGATATTGCTAAAGCAATTACCATATCTTCGGGACTCATCGCGTTGAAGAAATCAGTCTCCTCATCAACGTTACTCACAATGATTGTGGGAGAGAGGCCAGCATCAACGAGCAAGCGCTTACGTGAAGTCGATTGCGAAGCAAGAACTATTCTTGGCATCTAATCAAATTTCCTTGCACCGAATGTAATTTGATGAGGAAGTGGCTGACGTAGCTGCGGTAGCCCAAAGACACTTCGTTTCACAACAGGCTTGAGAACTGCTGGCTTTTGAGCAGCAAGAGCTAACTTCAAAGCTTCTAGCTCTTCAGGTGTGGGGTTTCCAGAAGTAATCGAAAATTTCATTACAGCGGAATATTTCCATGTTTGCGGGCAGGAAGAATGTCACGTTTTGTCTTCAGGGTACGGAAAGCCTTAGTGATATATGCGCGTGAATCTTCTGGCTCGATCACTGAATCGATCGTGCCCCGTTCGGCAGCTGCATACGGATTTGAAAGAGTTTCGGTGTACTCAGTAATCAATTCTTTTCTGAGACTTTCTGGATCATCAGATTTTGCAAGTTCACCACGATAGAGAACATTGACGGCGCCCTGTGCACCCATCACAGCAATTTCAGCGGTAGGCCACGCAAAATTGATATCACTGCCTAAATACTTGGATCCCATCACGATAAAGGCGCCACCGTAGGCTTTGCGAGTAATCAAAGTGACAAGAGGCACCGAGGCTTCTGCGTAGGCGTAAAGTAATTTTGCACCCCGTCGAATAATGCCGTTCCACTCTTGTTCTGTACCTGGGAGAAAACCTGGAACATCCACCAAGGTAAGGATTGGAATATTGAAAGCGTCACAGAAGCGAAGGAATCGTGCCGCCTTCTCGCTTGAGTTAATATCTAACGTTCCAGCTAAGGCGGAAGGCTGGTTTGCGATAATTCCGATCGATTGACCTTCGATTCGTGCAAAACCCACGACAATATTCGGTGCATAGAGAGAGTGAACTTCTAGGAATTCTCCTTCGTCTACCAACGTTTCGATCAGTGATTTCATATCGTACGGTTGGTTAGGTGAGTCAGGAATAAGCGTATTAAGTGCGAGATCACCAGCGCTCTTAGTCAATGTCTGAGTTGGTGGAAGTACCGGAGAACCATCCATGTTATTTGATGGCAAGTACGAGAGAAGAGCCTTTACATAATCAATGGCATCGGCTTCAGATTCAGCCATGTAGTGAGCGTTACCAGATTTTGTATTGTGGGTAAGTGCGCCACCAAGTTCCTCCATACCAACATCTTCACCAGTAACAGTCTTGATAACTTCAGGACCAGTGATAAACATATTTGAAGTCTCCTTCACCATAATGGTGAAGTCGGTGAGTGCGGGGGAGTAGGCCGATCCGCCGGCACATGGGCCAAGAATGAGGGAAATTTGTGGAATAACACCCGAAGAGCGAGTGTTGAGTCGGAAGATTTTTCCGTATCCATTGAGTGAAGCGACACCTTCTTGAATTCTTGCTCCACCCGAGTCATTGATACCAATGAGAGGAATTCCACTTTTAAGTGCAAATTCGGCAATCTTTACAATCTTGTCGGCGTGCACTTCACCAAGGCTTCCACCAAAGACGGTGAAGTCTTGCGAATAGAGGGCAATCGGCCGGCCATCAACTGTTGCTGTACCAATCACAACTCCATCGCCATACGGGCGTGTTTTCTCCATCCCAAACTGGGTTGAGCGATGGCGCGCAAACTCATCGATTTCAGTAAATGAATCGGCATCGACAAGCATCTCAATACGCTCGCGCGCTGTGTGCTTGCCCTTGGCATGCTGCTTCTCAACTGCTCTAGCTGAGCCGGCATGGATCGCCTCGTCAATTTTTTCGCGAAGATCGTCAATTTTTCCGGATGTAGTGTGCAGATCGGGGCTCATGTCTATACGGTACTAGCCATGGGTATAGATATGCCACGAGCGCCACTAGATCAGAGTCAGATGGCTGCCACTTTGTCGCACTACTGGCGAGTAAGCGTGGTTGATCTCACGACATCAACCCAAGCGGATCTGGCAGAAAAAATTAATACAGGAGATGCGCACAGTGGTGATGTCATCGTTGCAAATTTTCAAAGTGCAGGTCGTGGGAGATTAGATCGAACTTTTACTGCGCCAGCATCCACCGCACTTTTGTTTTCACTTTATCTCACTCCACAGAGATCGCGTACACAGTGGGGTTTTCTTCCGCTCTTAGCGGGTATATCTGTTGCAGAAACCTTGAACACAGTGAATGCAGGAATCACAATCAAATGGCCCAATGATTTACTGATCAACGAGAAAAAAGTTGGTGGAATCATTTCAACAATTCATGGTGATGGCGTGGTCATTGGAATTGGAATTAATGTTTCGATGTCGGACCAGGAACTACCGGTGGAGAATGCAACGTCACTCGGCTTAGCGGGTGTCTCACTCCTTGATCGCAATCTGTTGCTCTCAAAGATTCTCAACTCGCTGGAAACTGACTTTGTTCGGTGGGATCTAGGCGGATCCTTCGTGGATCGTTATCTCGACCTCTCGGCCACCATCACGCGTCATGTTCGGATCGAACTGCCCGGTGGGCGGGAGATTCTTGCCAAGGCAATCTCAATTGATGAACAAGGCCAACTCAATCTCGATGATGGTCAAATCGTTTCAGTAGGGGATGTAATTCATCTACGATAAGAAGGTGAAGAGTCGTTTTCCTATCGTTGGAATTATTGGCGCAGGTCAGCTTGCTCGCATGAGTGTTGCTCCCGCAATCGCACTCGGAGTGACCCTCAAACTCTTTGCACAGAGCAAGGATGACAGCGCGGCGCAAATCTGTGATCACGTTGTTGGAGACTATAAAAACCTGCAAGAGGTTCTCGAATTTGCCCGTCACTGTGATGTCGTGACTTTTGAGCATGAGTTAATTCCGTTATCGATAATCAAAGGGATTGAAGCGGCAGGTGTTCGCGTCTACCCGCCTTCAAGTGCATTTATTTACTCTCAAGATAAAGGCGCGATGCGAAGTTTTCTGCAAGATCTTCCTTCACCACAATGGTCCATTATCGATGATGCAGAAAAAGTGAGCGCCTTCCCGGTGATCGCAAAGGCTATCTCTGGTGGGTATGACGGCAGAGGTGTCTGGAAGATTTCAGATGGAGATATGCTCGATGAAGTAATTGCGACTAATCCACAATTGCTTATTGAAGAGCTTATTGACTTTGATTGCGAAATTGCTGTCATGGTCGCCCGCTCCCCACACGGTCAAGTAAGTACATGGGCCGTCACACACACCGTTCAAGAAGATGGAATTTGTGTGAGAACTATTGCTCCTGCACAATCAATTAGCCAGAATGTTGGCGAAAAAGCTGCTTCATTGGCAATTACTATCGCCCAACGAGTGGGGCTTGTTGGTGTGATGGCTGTTGAGTTCTTTGTCAGAGGTGAAGATGTCTTTATCAATGAGCTTGCAATGCGCCCGCACAATTCAGGACATTGGACGATCGAAGGTTCTGTGACAAGCCAATTCGAACAGCACCTGCGTGCGATTCTAGATCTCCCACTAGGTGAAACAGCTATGCGCGCAAACCTGGCCGTAATGGGAAATATTCTTGGAGGCGAAAAGACGGATATGTATCGCCCATATCTACATCTCATGGCTCGGAATCCAGAGCTGAAGATTCATCAGTATATGAAGGATGTTCGTCCGGGTCGCAAGATCGGCCATGTCACAGCACTTGGCAAAGATCTTCTACACTTGGAGGAGTTAATTGAGCATGCACGTGACTACATGAGCGGAGAAGTTGATGAGTGATGTAGCAATCATCATGGGTTCAGATTCAGATTGGCCAGTAATGGCTGAAGCGGCACATGCTCTTGACGCACTAGGGATCACATACACAGCAGATGTTGTCAGTGCACATCGCATGCCAACAGAGATGATGGCATTTGCACAAGGTGCGGTTGCAGCCGGCTTTAAGGTCATCATTGCTGGAGCTGGCGGAGCTGCACACCTTCCCGGGATGGTTGCATCCCTTACAACGCTGCCAGTGATTGGTGTGCCAGTACCGCTTACTCATCTCGATGGAATGGATTCTCTTCTCTCTATTGTTCAGATGCCTGCTGGAGTTCCTGTTGCAACAGTGGGAATCGGTAACGCCAAGAATGCCGCCTTATTGGCAGCGAGAATTTTGGGTGTATCTGACTCGATAATTTCAGCCAAAGTTGAGCAGGGTCTCAAGACCATCAACGAAGATGCTAAGAAAAAAGGCTCTCAGTTAAACGCAAAGAAGAAGACTGGGTTTTAATCCGAACGACCGAGCGCGTGAACACGCCAACCGGCTTTTCGCCACTTATCGCGGTCCAGCATATTTCTTCCATCGA
>CANLHC010000018.1 GCA_947490625.1 Candidatus Nanopelagicaceae bacterium | reverse complement strand
CCACGTACTCCAATAGTCTCTTTGCTGTAGATAGCCGACCAGTCTCCCGTTACAAACTCAACTATCAGCGCACAGACGAAGGCTGAAGAAACAAGTACATCAATTCGAAAAGATCTAAACAAATCGAATACGTTGAAATTATCTTTCTCACTGGTACTTGGCTTGATTAATTCCGGATTGAGCTTGGCGATAAAATAAAGAATTGCAAAAAAGAGAATGATGCTCAGGGTTGTAATGTGAACAGCAATACTGACAAAGTCAACCAAAACTCCTGAGAGAATGGCGGTGACAACCGCGCCGATAGTCCAAAATCCTTGCTGCCTACTTAAGATCATCTCACCGGCACGGTCTTGCGCCTGAAATGCTTGAGCAGTAATAGCAGTGTGGAAGATAGAAATAACTGCACCGTTAATCATATTAAAGAGAATAAAGAGTGGCGCTGACTGAAGATGCACAAGAGTGACGATGGCGACACAAATGCTAAAAGTTGAAAAAAGAAGTATTCGTCGTGATCCATATTTTTGAACCAAATGTCCCGATGAGATCATCGCAATGAGCGAGCCGATAGAACCAAGGCTTATGTACGTACCAAATTCACCATTGGAGAGACCAAGATTTGCTTTTACTTCAGGAAATCGTGGCACCCAGCTCATGATTTCAAATGCAAAGAGAAAGAAGATTATTCCTATATATCGCTTCTCTTGCGCGATTGTCAGCTTCGGATTAGAAGAGGGCATTGGCCAGCTCCGCTCTTGCTTTAATGACTCGGGGATCGGCTGGGTCTACCAATGAGAAGAGATCGAGAAGGCGATTCTTTACCATTGTCCGCTCATCGCCCGTTGTTGCTTTCACTAGCGATAACAAGCGTAGAAATGCAGGTTCAACGGTTCCAGTTGCCACTTCAATATCGGCGCACGACATCACTGCATTGATATCTAATGGGTTTGCATTTGCTGCGGCAAGAACCAAAGCAGGGTCGAGCCCGACGATTCGCAATTGCAATTGTGTATGTGCCAAGCCTAATTTTGCATACGGATCATTTGGTTTGCGCGCAATAAATCGCTTGTATGCATCTTCAGCCGCTACCAGATCCCCCGCCTCTAGCGCAGCAAGTGCTTCAACTTCCTCCGGCTCTAACTTCTCTTCTGGAGCGCTACCAATTCCTTGTTCTGCTGCAATCGTGAGTAGTTTTACGATGATGCCCTTTGTTGCATCCTCACTTACCGCTTCTTCAAAGAGAGGGATAGGTTGGCCGCCGACCAATGCAACGGCGTATGGGACAGTTCTCACTTGGAGCGCGTTAGCAACTTCTGGAGCTCGATCAATATCAACGCTTCCTAATTCCCACGCGTCATTGTCTTCACTATGTAACTTATCCAGTATCGCAAGTTGATCGAGGGATTGCGGTGATCGGCTTGTCCAGCAGAGCAGGATGACCGGCTTACTCTTTGAGAGTTCGACAAATTCAGAAGCTAAATTCTCTTTCGTTACTTCTTTTCCACAATTAAGCGTGGATGGCGCTACGGCAGGTTTTCCGAGCGAACTTAAATCAAAGGCTTGCCCGAAATTAGGAGGCAGTGCCATGTAACTCAACCCCCGAATCTCGCCTCATTGGAAGTACATCTTGAATAAATGACAGCGCTGCATACTCTAGTCCAACATCATGGCCAGCCTTCTCACTTAAATACCATCGATGTTCCAGAGTCTCATGGAAAAATTGGGCAGATTCGATTCGCCCCCGCAAATCAGGTGGAATAAGTGCAACAGTCGGATAGAAAACTGTCTCTAGCCAGCGCTTTGCAGATTCGTGCATCTGCGGATGCGGCAACTTTTCACGACCTCTGAAGCGATCAAAGGAGGCGAGCAATCTCTTTGCCTGTAGCTCTTCGGTCTCCAGACCCACAAGTTCGCGTAGTCGATTTTGATGATAGCCCGCCTCGACAAGTTTGGGCTGAAAAAATAGTTTCTGACTATCACCATCGAGGGTGACAGAGACTTCTTCGACGGCAAAGCCGAGATCGTGGAGTGAGCGCATCGCTCGCTCGACCGCATGTCTATCGTTGGGATCGAGAACTTGTCGTTCATTGAGGGTCTTCCAAATTCGTCGATATCTTTTCATGACCGCATCACTTGCTCTGATCGGATCCATCCCTGGATAGAGAACTCCTGAAAGCGCAAGGTCCTCGAGCTCTGCGGCAACATTGAAGTGAGCGATCTCTAAATCATGTTCCCGTTGACCATCACTTAAATTCTTTTGGAATTCCCCTGTTTCAGCATCGACAAGATAGGCAGCAAATCCTTCAGCATCACGACGGAACAGAGTGTTAGAAAGAGAGCAATCTCCCCACCAAAATCCCAGTAAGTGAAGGCGAACTAGTAAGAGTGCGAGCGCATTTGCCATGAGTGTGATCTCTTGAGCTGTCACATCTTTGCCGCTAAGGAGCACGCGATACGGAAGTGAGAATGGGAGAAAACGAGTTGCTAGCGCACAGGGCAACTCTTCGCCGTGCGTATCTGTGCGGCCCTCAATTACTGCAATGGGTTCAACGCTAGGGGCACCTAGGTGAGCAAGTTCCCGAAGGGCTTTATATTCACGATTAGCAAATTCAGAGACCGTCTCTTTGATGGCGTACACCTCTGATGCGGGGTCAGCACTTGAGCGAACCAGGCGAACCACGTGGCGCGAGATACCGCGTTTTTCCGCCAAGTTCGGATCCTCTGGCCACTCCTCCAGACTTATCTGCCACGGCAACCCTGAGACCGATGCAATCTCTTCACCAAGTCCAGTAATTCGCAGCGCCACATGGTAATTCTCTCACTAACTTGATCTACAAAAGGCGACCTAGCTCGCTCGGCGCCTTAGAATGGAGATATGTCACAGCAAAAGAGAGATGATTTAGGGATTGCAGGCGCTCCAATTAGTAGAGCAAATCCATTTTACTTCGGCTTCGTTGCCGCGTTAGGTGCACTGTGTGCAATCGTCCTTCTTCGAGCGCTGGCAAGTGCAACTCAAATCTTCGTCATTATTGTGATCGCGCTCTATCTGGCGATGGGAATCAATCCTGCTGTTGAATCGCTACGAAAGCGGGGCCTCTCACGAGTCACTGCTGTTATTTCGATCTTCGTAGGAATTCTCGCTTTTGTCATCTTCTTTATTGCACTTGTGATTCCGCCAGTAATCTCACAAGGATCGGCTCTTATTACCTCAGCCCCAGACCTTCTGAGAGATCTTGAAACTCATCCCGTGATTGCCGATCTCAACACACAATTTGGTGTCATCGATAGTCTGCAGAAGAAACTCTCTGAAGTCACATCCGATGGCACTCTGATCATTTCAGCCTTCGGAGGCGTTGTCGGGGTTGGTAAGACCGTGCTCTCGGGTGCATTTACTGCCGCAACTGTCCTGATTCTCACCCTTTACTTCATTATCGGACTTCCGCAGGCAACTCACTTCACTATGCGATTCGTTCCAGCAACTCGTAGAGAGAGAGTCTCTAAGCTCACCTTTGCAATCATCGCGCGCGTTGGTTCATTTGTGGGAAGCCAAATTGTGCTTGCCTTTATGGCCGCGGCTTTTGTCCTGATACTGGCTATATCGCTCGGACTCCCTTCTCCATTTGCCATTGCGATGATTGTTCTTGTCTGTGCGCTTATTCCATTAATCGGTCATTACATCGGCGGCTCGATCGTGACGATCATTGCTCTTACTCAGTCGCTACTCTTTGGAATAATCACCCTTGTCGTTTATACACTCTATGTTCAAATTGAAAACTATGTATTTACTCCGAAGATTATGAAGCGTTCTCTTAATGTTCCGGGTGCGGTCACGATTATCTCCGCACTCGTGGGAACTTCACTCTTGGGTCTAGTGGGTGCTCTTCTTGCAGTCCCAATCGCTGCATCAATAATCTTGATTCTTGAAGAAGTAGTCTTTCCGCAAACCGAAAAGAATTAGTCTGCGATCTCTTGCGTCAACGGCAGACGTCCTGGCGCGACAAGCTGAGTGATTTCAGTCAGAATTCGATGCACTGAAGGTTCACCCACCCAAAGATGTTTTCCACCATCGACAGCGATGAGATTGATATGTTCAATTTTTGCAAAGCGCTTACGAGCTTCTGCCGGAACAAGATAGTCATCAAATTCAGGAATGATTGCGGTAATCACACGTGGGTCACTGACCCAGAAATCTAAATCAGATTCTTGTGAATACTTAAGCGGCGGGCTGAGCAGGATGAGTCCTTTGATTCGGGGATCTCGCGCATATCTCAGCGCTAGATCTGTCCCAAAAGACCAACCACAAACCCATAGTTCGTTAGCTTTCAACTCATTGAAGCAATAAGCCACCATCGCTTCTACATCAAATTTTTCACTATCACCGTTGTCGTATGTACCCGAACTTGTTCCTGCCTCACTTGAGGTTCCTCGAGTATTAAAGCGAACGACTGTGATGCCAGCCATGTCCGGCAATCGATTCGCCGCCTTCTTGAAAATATGTGAGTCCATCATTCCGCCACCCGTGGGGTTTGGATGCAGCGTTAAGAGCATGGGAGATGGACCCGTTTGTGTTGGTGCAGAAACTTCGCCCACTAGATTAATTCCATCTGCAGTAGTTACGGTGAACGCAGTTCGGATTGCTGGCAAGACCGTGCTGGGGCGAATGGGTTGAGCCATGGGATGCATTCTAGCCATCACCGACGACTCACACGTTAAAAGTTTTTTGGTCTGCGATGATGGCGCTTGTTCCAACAAATTGTGTGCCAATGCCGACGTAAATCCTCTTCACCATCTCGCCATGCAACAGTGTGTGGAGTTGCCATCGGAATAAGTTGATCGCACCCCGGGCAGCGATACGGTTTTGATGCCGCTGATCCTGTGAGTTTTCTTACTACCCATAAGCCATCGTCATCTTCTTCGAACGTTTGGTTTGAGGGATTTATCTCACGGTATTCGTCGTCACCGCCTGATTTGCGATTTTTGGGGTAGTTGCGGCGCGGACTCATATTCTATTTTCTCGCACTTTCTCTCTCAATGTGGCACAGTGACACGTGTGAACCAGGTGATTGATATCAAAGGGCTCAGAAAAAATTACGGCCCTCTCGCTGCAGTGAGTGGGATTGACCTTCATGTCTCTAGCGGGGAAATTTTCGCCCTTCTAGGCCCTAATGGTGCTGGCAAATCAACTACTGTCGAGATTCTTGAGGGCTTTCGCACACGCGATAGCGGTGATGTAAAAGTCTTAGGAGTTGATCCGGCAATCGGTGGCTTGGCAGCTAGGCAATGGAGAAATCGCATCGGAATTGTTCTGCAGACAAGTAATGATGCTGGAGATCTCACCGTTGCTGAGAGTGTGAAGCATTTTTCTCATTACTACTCAGAACCGCGAGATCCGGATGAAGTCATCGCTGCAGTGGGGCTGACTGATAAGGCGGACGCTCTGGTGCGCACCCTTTCAGGCGGACAGCGCCGTCGACTCGATGTAGCACTGGGCATTATTGGAAATCCTGAGCTGCTCTTTCTCGATGAACCGACTACTGGCTTTGATCCAAAAGCGCGACGTGATTTCTGGTCGCTGATTAGAAAACTTAAATCTGAAGGTCGCACGATTCTTCTTACTACCCACTATCTCGATGAGGCAGAGGCGCTTGCCGATCGCGTTGCAGTAATTAACAAGGGGCAGATTATTGAAGTCTCGACCCCTGCTGAGCTGGGCGGTCGAGCAACATCATTAGCCCAGGTATCGTGGAGAGAAAATGGTGTGACAAGGATTGAGAAGGCGCCACACCCGACCGCATTTGTAGCAGAACTCGCAGCACGATTTGGTGGCGAAGTGCCCGAACTTATTGTTAAGCGCGCAACTCTGGAAGATATTTATCTTGAAATGATTGGAGAGACCGATGAATAGATCTACGACAAAAGATCGCACTCCATCCACTCTCAAATTGGGCCTGCTGCGCGGAAATATTGAGATCAGGCAATTTATGCGACAGAGAGAATCCGTCGTATTTACTATCGCCTTCCCTCTCATTCTTCTCGCAATTTTTGGCTCTGTCTTTTCTCAAGATATCGCACCCGGTGTCAACTTTAGCCAGTATTTCGTCGCGGGCATGATTGCCTCTGGCCTTGTAAATTCTGGCTTTCAGAATCTTGCGATTATGATTCCAATTGAGCGCGAATTTGGTTCGCTCAAGCGTCTACGCGGAACGCCGATGGCTGCCACCAGTTATTTTATTGGTAAATCCATTCTCGTCTTTGTCACAATGTTGATTCAAGTTCTACTGCTTCTCATTGCTGGCGTCGCCTTCTTTGGTGTTGATATTCCTACAGATCCATATAAATGGTTCACATTTACATGGCTGATTATTCTTGGAAGTGCTGCTGCAACCACACTGGGTATCGCTTTCTCTGCAGTACCAAAGAGTGGTCGTGGCGCATCTGCTGTTGTTTCACCGATAGTGATCGTTCTTCAATTTATTAGTGGGGTCTTCTTCATATTTACTCAATTACCTGGATGGATGCAGCAGGTCGGTGCAATCTTCCCTCTCAAATGGATGACTCAAGCCATGCGATCAGTCTTTCTTCCAGATTCATTTGCCTCACAGGAGGTTGCGGGTCAATGGGAGATTGGAAAGTCATTTACTATAATTCTGATCTGGCTTGTAATTGGCCTTCTTTTTTCACTACGGACCTTTAGATGGAGTGATCGATGAAACTTTTATCTGTCGCCCTTTCGCTATCCCTGACTCTGATTCCTGTACAAAGTTTTGCAGTAACCGAATCTCCTGCCCCAACACCTACGGTCACTGATTCACCAAGCCCAACAGCAAGCCCAACAGCAAGCTCAACTCCGAAGGCGAGTCCAACGCCAACGAAAAAGGTAACCAAGAAGCCGAGTTCTAAAAAGAAGCCAGCAGCGCCATCACCTGCTGCTAAGTGGCCGCCTAAGGGTTTTAAGGTGATAGATAACATTTATTGGCGCACGCCATCTGTTGAGACCATGATGAATGTGGCAGCAGGTGACGCCGCGTTAGCTAGAGCACTCAAGGTGTGCAAGGAATTTTCCTGTGGCCGGATTCAAGTAGCGTCAAAAATCGGTTGCGTATATTGGGAGATCGAATCAGAGGTAAAGTCACCAAACCCAGACATTCCCAATTCTTTTCTTACAATGGGAATGTTGCGCACACTTGTGAAGACTTCTGCTGCCAAAGAGGTAGCAACAGTTGTCCTGCGATCGGGTGTTGCATACGCTCCAACAGTTGCAGTTGTCCCTACTGCTGTCGTCTGCCACCAAAATCAGACAACCGAGAGAGTCCCAAGTAACTCATATATCGGTCGTTAGCGATTTGCTCCAGGGACCCAGAGTTGATCTCCGATTTCTTTATTAGCTACACGAGCCAAAACAAAGAGCAAGTCTGAACAGCGATTGAGATATTTTGCTGTCAGAGGATTAACGCCTCCACCAAATGCGTGAATTGCAGCCCACGTGCATCGCTCTGCTCGGCGCACTACGGTACGAGCTACATGTAGATGGGCAGCTGCAGGAGTTCCAGATGGAAGAACAAAGGAACGCAATGACTCGAGCTCAGAATTGTATTTATCAATAGCAGCTTCCAGATAAACAATCTGTGATTCCAGAACGCGTAATGGTTCAAATGCTGGAGCATCTGTGACGGGAGTACACAGATCTGCACCAACATCAAAGAGGTCGTTTTGAATCCGAACGAGAAGCGCGCGGATATCTTCTGTTAACTCATCCGTTGAAAGCACGACACCAATGCTGGAATTAGCTTCATCAACTGTTGCATACGCCTCTAAGCGTGGGTCATTCTTTGATGTGCGGCTCATATCCCCAAGAGAAGTTGTGCCGTCATCGCCTGTCTTTGTGTAAATGCGCGTGAGATTAACCATGGCCCTAGCCTATAAGTAGAATGCTTCTATGGCACCTCAGCAGGATCTCCGCTCACACCCCCTCATGGATGATCGCTTTCGTATTGAGGGCGGAGCCAGGCTCGTCGGTGAGGTCCATGTAGGAGGAGCAAAAAACTCCGTCCTCAAATTAATGGCCGCCTCTCTTCTTGCTGCCGGCAAAACCACAATCAGAAATGTTCCTGAAATTGCCGATGTCGAGATCATGTCAGATCTCCTCAAGCGACTTGGATGCGTCATCACACGTGATGGATCCGTCTTGACTATCGACGTTCCTGTTAGGCCAGCACACCGCGCCGATTATGACCTAGTCCGAAAAATGCGAGCATCAATTAACGTTCTGGGTCCCTTGGTTGCTCGCGTTGGTCGCGCAGAAGTTGCTCTGCCCGGTGGAGATGCAATTGGTTCTCGCGGATTAGATTTTCATATCAAGGGACTTGAGTCACTTGGTGCGATCGCACATGTTGAGCATGGCTATGTGATTGCTGAAGCACCACAGGGATTAATCGGCGCTGAGATTTCACTTGATTTCCCTAGCGTGGGTGCAACTGAAAATCTCATGACTGCAGCAGTTCTTGCTAAGGGAATTACCACAATTGAAAATGCCGCACGTGAACCGGATCTCGTTGATCTAGGTGAATTCCTTATCGCGATGGGTGCAAAGATCGAAGGGCTAGGATCGCCGATCATCACGATCACAGGTGTCAAAGAACTTCACCCAACCGAGCACACAACAATTACAGATCGGATTATCGCCGGTACATGGGCATTTGCAGCTGTTATGACGCAAGGTGATATCACCATTCATGGTGCTCGCATTGATCATATGGAAGTAATGCTAGAAAAACTCACATCAGCTGGAGCAATTGTGACCTCCACCGCCGATGGTGTTCGAGTAAAGATGGATCACCGGCCTACTGCAATTGATGTAGCAACACTTCCCTATCCTGGTTTTGCAACGGATTTACTGCCATTTATCATCACCTTAAATGCAATCGCCAATGGTGATTCGATGGTGACTGAAAATGTCTTTGAATCACGCTTCATGTTTGTCAATGAACTCAGTCGATTAGGTGCACAGATTCACGTCGATGGCCATCATGTCTCAATCCACGGAATTAAGCAGTTATCGGGCGCTCCTGTTGAAGCTACCGATATTCGTGCCGGGGCTGGGCTAGTTCTTGCAGCCCTTGTTGCAGAGGGTGTGACTACAGTTGATGGTGCTTTCCATATTGACCGCGGATATCCACGCTTTGCAGAAGAGCTAGTGCGCTTAGGTGCGCACGTGAGTCGGGAGTAATCATGGCAATTCCAGATCGTAACCTCGCACTTGAACTCGTTCGAGTAACAGAGACGGCCGCATTGGCTGCCGCGCCATGGGTTGGTCGTGGCGATAAAGATCTAGCCGACGGTGCAGCAGTTGCAGCAATGCGCGCCATGATCAATACCGTTGATATGAACGGTGTTGTTGTCATTGGCGAGGGCGAAAAAGATAATGCGCCGATGCTCCACAATGGTGAGAACGTCGGTAATGGCGAAGGTCCTCATTGCGATGTGGCTGTCGACCCTATCGATGGAACTTCTCTGACAGCTCAAGGAGTAAATGGAGCAATCAGCGTTATCGCAGTAGCCCCTCGCGGAACTATGTTTGATCCGCAGGATAGTTTTTATATGAATAAATTGGTTACAGGCCCAGCAGCAGCACATGCCATCGACATCAAGGCAAGCGTTGCCGAGAACATCAGCGCAGTTGCACGTGCAAAAAACTTAGCAATTAGTGATGTGACTGTTGTGCTACTCAACCGTCCGCGACATGCAGAATTAATCGCCGAGATCAGGCAAGCAGGAGCAAGAATTCGTTTAATTCAAGATGGTGACGTTGCTGCAGCAATTGAGACAGCATTGCCTGACTCGGGCGTTGATCTGCTTATGGGAATCGGCGGTACTCCTGAGGGAGTAATCACCGCTGCGGCCATGATCTGCCTCGGCGGCTCAATCCAAGGCCAGCTCCACCTAAATGGAGTCAATGATTCCCGCATTCTTACAACAAAGGATTTGTGTAATTCAGAGGATGTCTTTATCGCAGCAACTGGAATCACAGATGGTGAACTTGTGAAGGGAATTCGCTACACACCATTTGGAGCGATAAGCCACTCACTTGTTATGCGCGGAAAATCAAAGACTGTGCGTAAGATTGAAACGCAGCACCACTTAAAGTAAAAAGTGGCGGTTAGTTAACGCTCTCTGTAAGAATCGAGACGCGGTCGTTAGAGACAGATAAGAATCCGCCGCTGACAATGAACTCGGTGTTACTTCCATCAACACCCTTAATGTTTACGGCTCCGTCGACTAGTACGCCAAACAACGGAGCGTGCCCCGGAAGAACTCCGAGATCTCCTTCAGTGGTACGGGCAGAGATAAATACTGCTTCTCCGCTCCATACCTTCTGTGTTGGCGATACTAGTGCGACGGTAAGAGCCATTGTTATCCCTTTGCCAATTCTGCGGCCTTGCGCTCAACATCATCGAGTCCACCGCACATGAAGAATGCCTGCTCTGGAATGTGATCGTACTTTCCATCTGCAAGTGCTTCGAATGCTTCGATCGTCTCTGATAGAGGAACGAATGATCCATCGAGGCCGGTAAAGACCTTTGCAACGAATGTGTTCTGTGACAAGAAGCGCTGGATGCGACGTGCGCGTCCTACAAGAATGCGATCTTCTTCTGAAAGTTCATCGATACCCAAGATAGCGATGATGTCTTGAAGATCTTTGTAGCGCTGCAAGATCTGCTTAATGCGGTTTGCAACACGGAAGTGCTGCTCGCCGATATAGCGTGGATCCAAGATGCGTGATGTTGAGTCAAGTGGATCCACAGCTGGGTAGATACCAAGCTCTGAGATCGGACGAGACAACACTGTTGTTGCATCAAGGTGGGCGAATGTTGTGTGTGGAGCTGGGTCGGTGATGTCATCTGCAGGAACGTAAATTGCCTGCATAGATGTAATTGAGTGACCACGTGTTGATGTGATGCGCTCTTGGAGCTGACCCATCTCATCTGCAAGTGTTGGCTGGTATCCCACAGCAGATGGCATACGGCCAAGCAGTGTTGATACTTCAGAACCTGCCTGAGTAAAGCGGAAGATGTTATCGATGAAGAGGAGAACGTCCTGCTTCTGAACATCGCGGAAGTACTCAGCCATTGTGAGTGCAGAGAGAGCAACACGAAGACGCGTGCCAGGTGGCTCATCCATCTGACCGAAGACCAAGGCGGTCTTATTGATAACGCCAGTCTCAGTCATTTCAAGGAACAAGTCGTTACCTTCACGAGTACGCTCACCAACACCGGCGAATACAGATACACCACCGAAGTTTTCAGCTACGCGATAAATCATTTCCTGAATAAGAACTGTCTTACCTACACCAGCACCACCGAAGAGGCCGATCTTTCCGCCCTTTACATATGGTGTGAGAAGGTCAATAACTTTGATACCTGTCTCAAACATCTCTGTCTTTGACTCAAGTTGATCGAATGCTGGTGCATTACGGTGAATTGGCCAGCGCTCCTTGATATCAAGAGATGACGTTGGGACGTCGAGGGATTCGCCAAGTGTGTTAAAGACGTGACCCTTAGTGACATCACCGACAGGGACTGAGATCGCAGCGCCGGTATCTGATACTTCGGCACCACGGACCATTCCATCTGTTGGCTGCATAGAGATCGCGCGCACAAGGTTGTCACCAATGTGCTGCGCTACTTCTAGCGTCAAGGTTCGGGTAGTTCCACTCATGGTGGTCTCTACGTGAAGGGCGTTAAAGATCGAAGGCATTGAGTCGGCGGGGAATTCAATATCCACTACCGGACCAATAACTCGGGCTACGCGGCCTTTACCTGTTGCTGACATCATTCACTCCCTGCACTAGCTGATGACAACGCATCTGCGCCGCCAACAATTTCACTGATTTCCTGGGTAATTTCGGCTTGACGGGCCGCATTCGCAAGTCGTGTGAGCGACTTGATTAACTCATCAGCATTGTCAGTTGCTGACTTCATAGCGCGACGAC
>CANLHC010000017.1 GCA_947490625.1 Candidatus Nanopelagicaceae bacterium | reverse complement strand
GCAACACCCTCCATGCCATAGAACATATGTGCTTGTTCGGTTTTACGGGTGATAATTCCAACTGGGTTCTGCTTAGCTTTACGCATCACCTCGTTGCCACGAATTTGTGGTGCACCTTTAACATCAAGGAAGCCGTCCGCGCTCAGCGCACGCTCAACAATTTCCACTACTTTTTTATGCTTGATATTTCCAGCGACAGCAACGACCAAATCTTGAGGGAGATAGCGCTTCTTGTAATAATTAAAGACGGCGTTGCGTGACATTGATTTGATTGAATCAACTGTCCCAAGAATTGGTCGACCTAATTGAGTGTCCCCATAATAAGTTTCAGCGTATAAATCATGTACTAAATCACTTGGATCATCATCGCGCATCGCGATCTCTTCTAGCACCACTTTGCGTTCGGCATCAACATCGAGGGCGCTAACGATCGAAGAAGTAATCAAATCACTGACGACATCTATAGCCATCGGAAGATCGGTATCGATCACTCGAGCATAGAAGCAGGTGTACTCCTTGCTTGTAAACGCATTCATCTCTCCGCCGACTGCTTCTATCGATGAAGAAATCTCAAGTGCGTTGCGACGTGTTGTGCCTTTAAAGAGAAGATGTTCTAGAAAGTGAGAAGCCCCAGCAACAGCCGGGGTTTCATCACGAGAACCTACATTGACCCAGATTCCCACTGCGGCGCTTCGTACCGACGGAACTTCTTCCGTAACGATACGAAGGCCACTAGCGTGAACGAATCTCTTTACTGACATTGGCTACTTTTTATTCAGCAGCCGGAGTTGAACCGTCTTCTAGGACTGGAACGAGTGAGAGCTTGCCCTTTGGATCAATCTCACCGATCTCAACCTGAATCTTGTCTCCCACCTTCATGACTTCTTCAAGGTTTTCGATTCGCTTTCCACCATGCATTTTGCGGATCTGCGATACGTGGAGAAGGCCATCTTTACCTGGCATCAATGAGATAAATGCACCGAATGCAGCAAGTTTGACGACGGTACCGAGGTAGCGTTCGCCAACTTCTGGCATCTGTGGATTTGCAATTGCATTGATCTGCGCACGCGCAGCTTCTGCAGATGGCCCGTCGATAGCGCCGATGTAAATTGTTCCATCGTCTTCGATAGAGATATCTGCGCCAGTCTCATCTTGAATCTGGTTGATGATCTTGCCCTTAGGCCCAATCACAGCACCGATCTGATCGACTGGAATCTTGACTGAGATAATGCGAGGAGCAAATCGGCTCATCTCATCTGGAGCATCGATTGCCTCGTTCATGACATCAAGGATGGCAAGTCGGGCTTCCTTAGCTTGGTGGAGTGCTCCGGCCAAAACAGATGCAGGGATTCCATCGAGCTTTGTATCGAGCTGAAGGGCTGTTACGAAATCTTTTGTTCCAGCGACTTTAAAGTCCATATCGCCGAATGCATCTTCTGCACCCAAAATATCTGTAAGAGCAACGTATTCAATCTTTCCATCAACATCATCTGAGATGAGACCCATTGCAATACCTGCTACAGGTGCCTTCAGTGGCACACCTGCTTGCAGCATTGAGAGAGTTGATGCACAGACAGATCCCATAGAAGTTGATCCATTTGAACCCAAGGCCTCAGAGACCTGGCGGATTGCATATGGGAACTCTTCACGGGTAGGAAGAACTGGAATCAACGCACGCTCTGCTAGCGCACCGTGGCCGATTTCGCGGCGCTTAGGTGTTCCAACACGACCAGTCTCACCGGTTGAATATGGTGGGAAGTTGTAGTTGTGCATGTAACGCTTGTGGTTTTCAGGATTAAGAGTGTCGAGCTGCTGCTCCATCTTAAGCATTGCAAGAGTGGTGATTCCAAGAATCTGTGTCTCTCCACGCTCGAAGATTGCTGATCCATGCACGCGAGGAATTACTTCAACCTCGGCAGAGAGCGCACGAATATCACGCAATCCACGTCCATCGATACGAATCTTGTCGCGCAACACACGCTGGCGAACAAGCTTCTTCGTCAATGAGCGAAACGCTGCAGGAACTTCCTTTTCGCGTCCTTCAAAGGCAGCCGAAACTGACTCTTTGGTGCGATCTGAAATTTCATCAATCTTTGTCTCGCGCTCTTGCTTTCCACTAATGGTCAGAGCTTTTGCAAGATCATCCTTAGCGGCCTTTTCAACAGCTGCAAAAACATCATCCTGATAATCAAGGAAGACAGGGAATTCAGCAGTTGGCTTGGCGGCAACGGCTGCTAACTTGCTCTGTGCCTCGCAAAGAACGCGAATAAATGGCTTAGCTGCATCAAGGCCTTGTGCGACTACTTCTTCATTAGGAGTTGGTCCACCATTTTTGATGAGTTCAATTGTCTTTGTTGTGGCCTCAGCCTCAACCATCATAATTGCGACATCATCGCCACTGATACGACCTGCAACGACCATATCAAATACGGCGTTTTCAACCTGTGAGTGGTTAGGGAATGCAATCCACTGTCCCTCAATCAAAGCAACGCGAACGCCACCGATTGGGCCAGAGAACGGAAGTCCAGCCAACTGTGTTGACATAGATGCGGCATTGATTGCAATGACGTCATACATATGATCTGGATCGAGTGCCATAACGGTTACTACGATCTGAACTTCATTACGAAGGCCCTTAATAAATGATGGGCGCAATGGGCGGTCGATCAAACGACATGTAAGGATCGCATCTTCAGATGGACGTCCTTCACGACGGAAGAAAGAACCAGGGATTTTGCCAACTGCATACATCTTCTCTTCAACATCTACTGTCAAAGGAAAGAAATCGAATTGATCTTTTGGTGACTTAGATGCTGTTGTCGCCGAGAAGATCATTGTTTCATCATCTAGGTACACAGCTGCAGCGCCTGCTGCCTGCTTTGCAAGTCGCCCTGTTTCAAAGCGAATCTCACGCTTACCAAATTTTCCGTTATCAATAACGGCTACTGCTGTCTTAACGTCTTGACCCTCCATGGGTCTCTCCATTTCTACAGCGCCCGCAGCGAGGTAGGAATGTATCTTCGATCGAAGTTCACGGATGAAAACATCCGGAAACCACTACCGAGGACCATCTCTCCTCGGGGCGCAGTGCTTACTTAATTAGCGACGAATACCGAGCTTTTCGATAATCGCGCGATAACGATTGATATCTGTCTTCGCGAGGTACTGAAGAATTCGACGACGACGTCCTACAAGAAGAAGCAAGCCACGACGGTTGTGGTGGTCATGCGGATTGGTCTTGAGGTGAGTTGTAATGTCTTCGATTCGACGTGATAACAAAGCGACCTGAGCTTCAGGGCTTCCTGTATCAGTAGCTGAAGTTCCGTACTTGGTGATAATTTCTTTCTTTACTTCTGGTGTTAGTGCCATGTTCGTATGCTCCTTTTAAGCTACTGTTCAAGAGGCTTCCCGGTTTGATTCACGGGAAATCACTTTCTCGTTGGACGTGTCCGAGTTTACCCGCTACCGGGCCATTGCTGAAATCGAGGCTAATTTACGCACAAAAATGAGAGATAAGTGATTACGCCTCGGTGAGCTTTCTCGCCTGATCGCAATCTATCTTCATCTGTTTCAGAAGTGGCTCGAGTCCATCGAATTTCAAGGTCGGGCGCAAGAACCAACCAAATTCAATAGATGCGTTTTTATCATAGAGCTCTAAACCTTCTTGATCGAGGGCATATGCCTCAACCGAACGGCCTCTCTCTCCTGCAAATGTTGGGTTAGTACCAATTGATATTGCAGCGGGCCAGTGATTAATTCCCACGGTCAACCATCCGGCATAAATTCCATCAGCAGGAATCGTCTGTCCTTGAATATTTCCAAGGTTAGCCGTGGGATAACCAATCTCGCGTCCACGCTTTTCGCCGTGGATGACTATGCCATCGAGGCGATGGGGACGACCAAGAAGCAAACGGGCGTCCTCTACCTTGCCATCAATAACGAGATTTCTAATTCGAGAAGAAGAGGTCACTTCACCTTCTCCTATATTTAAATCTTCAACTACAACGGTGAAGCCATGGAGCGCGCCAGATTCCACCAAAGAATCGACGTTTCCAGCTGCCTTATATCCATAGGTGAAATTCTTGCCAACAATAACAGTGGACGTTTGTAGTTGATCTATCAAGATGTTCTTGACGAAATCTGCCGGAGACATGGAGGCGAAATCTGATGTGAACTTGAGTACTGCAACACGATCCGCTCCATGAATCTTTAAGAGCTCAACGCGATCAGCGAGCGTCGTTAACATCGTTGGTGCGCGATCCGGAGCAAAGATCACTGTGGGATGCGGATCAAAGGTAAGTGCGATGATCTGGCGCCCATCAGCAATGGAAGTTGCCTTAGTCAGAAGACCTTGATGGCCTTTATGAACTCCATCGAAGACGCCAATGACGACAACGTGAGATTCTGGGGCGCTCATAGTCTTATTATCGTCTCATCAGTGGGCAGCTGCAAAAACTGCAACCGGTTTAGCCTTATCGCCATCATTTTTTAGCAGGGCAATCAGAATATTCTCAGACGAAATGGCAGCTGTTATCTCTTGGGTTGCACAGGCGGAAAGTGCCCGGCCGAAAGAGAGTTCACGAACCTCTTCGCTGGTGAGTTCGCGAGTGTCAAAGGTGCGTCGGGCAACATCGGTGAGATCGAGTGCGATAAATGATTGTGCCTTCAAATCTGTGATCGAGGTAGCAACATCGAGTGCGAACCCTGCAACTCGAGTGCGCCTGAGTGCGCGAAGATGTCCACCGACGGTGAGTTCATCACCGAGATCTCGGGCAATTGCGCGAATAAATGTTCCGGCAGAGCACGTCACATCGATATCGACCTCAGTGGTGCTCTCCAGATGTCGGATCGCTAGAATCTTGAGCGAAGTAATTGTGATTGTGCGAGGAGCGAGTTCGAAAACTTCACCTGCGCGCACTCGATCATAGGCGCGCTCTCCCCCCACCTTTACGGCAGAGACAGAAGATGGACGTTGTGAAATTGTCCCCACCATCGCTTGGAGAATTCGCGTGATCTCTTCGTCATCTACTGTGCTGGCGTCAGTTGATCTAATGATCTCGCCTTCATGATCATCGGTGATTGTTGATGCTCCGAGAACAATCGTTGCTTCATATGATTTATCGCCATCGGTGATGTACTGCAAGAGCCTGGTGCCATTACCAAAACCCAAGACCAATACACCTGTCGCCATGGGATCAAGGGTGCCTGCGTGACCAACTTTGCGAGTCCCGAGCGCCTTTCGACCCATTGCCACTACGTCATGGCTTGTCATCGCAGGCTCTTTATCAACTATCAGAAAGCCATCACTCATTTGGTTTACGCTTTTTCAATCTTCAATAATGCGTGGTGCTTTATATGGATCTTCGGCAGTTGGCTTTGCTCCCATGCGAAGCTTCGCAACTTCAGCATCTAGCGCATGTACACGATCGAGAAGTGAATCCATCGCCTGTGCGCTCTCTGGCAAACCGTCTTCAATAAACTCAATCGATGGTGTGATGCGAGTTTGTAAATCACGACCGACGGCAGAACGAATGACGCCCTTGGCACTTTCTAGCGCAGCAGCTGTCGCCGAGCGCGCATCTTCATCACCAAGAACTGTGTAGAAGATTGAAGCGCTCTGCAGATCACCCGTTACTCGAGCATCGGTCACTGTGACAAAGCCCAGTCGCGGATCCTTGATTTTTGTCTCAAGGACCTGCGCGACTACGACTTTGATGCGATCAGAAACTTTCTGTGCGCGATGTGATTGACCCATTTCTAGACACGCTTCTTCTCGCGCATTTCAAAGACTTGGATCGTATCTCCGACCAACATCTCCTTGATATTTCCAACTCCGATACCGCACTCAAATCCTTCGCGGACTTCAGTGGCATCATCTTTAAATCGCTTCAGCGAATCGATGGTGAGATCTGAAACGATGACTTCACCATTGCGAAGGAGACGAGCCTTAGCATTACGGCGGATGACTCCATCAAGTACGACTGAACCTGCGATATTTCCAGCCTTTGAAGATTTGAAGATATCGCGCACTTCAGCGTTACCAAGGATTGCTTCTTCGAACTCTGGCTTGAGAAGACCCTTAAGTGAGAGCTCAATCTCTTCGATTGCCTGATAGATCACTGAGTAGAAGCGAACCTCTACACCCTCTTGATCGGCGAAGATTGCTGTCTGTGGTTCTGGCTTCACGTTGAAGCCAATCACAACTGCAGTTGAGGCAGATGCCAAGGTGATATCACTCTTGGTGATTGCGCCAACTCCACGGTGAATCACACGTAGATCAACTTCGGCTCCAACATCGAGTTGCATAAGTGCATCTTCTAGCGCTTCGACAGAACCAGATACGTCACCCTTAAGAATGAGGTTAAGAGTGGAGATCTTTGACTGCTCCATGAAGTCTTCGAGTGAAACCTTCTTGCGTGCCTTAGCAAGTTGCGCGTTTCGTTCTGCCGCCTGTCGCTTCTCAGCAATTTGACGGGCAGTACGATCTTCATCTGCAACAAGGAACGTGTCACCAGCACCCGGTACGGATGTAAATCCAAGAACCTGTACTGGGCGAGATGGTCCCGCCTCTTCAACGCTATTGCCATCTTCATCGAGCATTGCACGTACGCGACCGAATGAACCACCGGCAACGATGGCATCACCAATACGCAGTGTTCCGCGCTGAACGAGAACCGTTGCGACTGGACCACGACCGCGGTCTAGGTGAGCTTCGATTGCAACGCCTCGCGCATCATCTTCTGCCACAGCGCGAAGATCAATTGCAGCATCTGCGGTGAGAAGAATTGATTCGATCAATTGATCAATTCCTTGACCCGCTTTGGCAGAAACGTTTACGAAAATTGTATCTCCACCGTACTCTTCAGCGATCAAGTTGTACTCGGTAAGTTGCTGGCGGACCTTATCTGGATTCGCCCCTTCCTTATCGATCTTATTCACTGCAACAACGATAGGAACATCAGCTGCTTGAGCATGGTTAAGGGCTTCAATTGTCTGCGGCATGATTCCATCATCTGCTGCGACTACAAGGACAGCAATATCGGTCACCTTTGCACCACGCGCACGCATAGCGGTAAATGCCTCGTGACCTGGTGTATCAATGAAGGTAATCGCACGATTAATGCCATCATGATCATGATGAATTTGATATGCGCCAATGTGCTGAGTGATACCACCGGCTTCGCCCTTGAGAACTTCGGTCTTACGGATAGCATCAAGCAAGCTTGTCTTTCCGTGATCAACGTGGCCCATCACTGTGACAACTGGTGGACGAGCTACAAGCTCAGAAGGATCGAGATCTTCCATCTCTTTAGCAAGGTCAATATCAAAGTCCTGCAAGAGTTCACGATCTTCATCTTCCGGTGAAACTACTTCGATCACATATCCAAGCTGGGCACCAAGAATTTCAAATGTGTCAGCATCGACAGACTGTGTTGCAGTGACCATCTCACCGAGGTGGAAGAGCGCTGCAACAAGGGCTGCTGGATCTGCATTAATCTTTTCGGCGAAGTCAGCCAAGGATGAACCACGGCGCATACGTACCTGTGTTTTTCCATCACCGTGTGGAACAACAGCGCCACCAAGTTTTGGTGCCTGCATATTGTCGAATTCATCACGCAACGCTTTTCTTGATTTAGGTTTGCGCTTTGAAGATTTACTTGCATTCTTTCCGAATGCACCTGCTGCGCCGCCGCGACCTGGGCCACCGCGACCTGGTGTACCACTTGGTGCGCGACCTGGAGTTGCTCCAGCCGACGGTGCGCCTGGACGATAATTTCCACCAGCTGATGGAGCACCAGAACCGGTACGTGGTGGATATTGCGATGGTGCACCTGATGCACCCGCAGGGCGTGGTGATGGTGGTCGCGCTGCAAAACCTGGACGCACTGAACCAGGACGTGGTCCTGACATTCCGGGACGTGGTGCTGCGCTACCTTGCGGACGTGCAGGTGGACGCGGAAGCGCACCACCTGTAGAAAAGGGATTATTTCCAGGACGTGGTGGGCGTGGAACTGCGCTACCTGTTGAACCACTTGTCGAAAAGGGATTATTTCCAGGACGTGGTGCCGGCTTAGTCTCTTCTACAGAATTCTCTTCTGTCGTTGGCGCATCATTTGCTGGCGGCGTTGGAATGGCCGCGGCTGCGCGCTGAGCCTTGATTGCATCAAGGTCAACACCGAGCTCTGCTGCTAACTCTGCGGCGAGTGCTGGATCAACATCGACGTTCTTCTTCGCAGCGCTCTTCTTCGCAGCTGCCTTTTTAACTGGTTTCTTCTCTTCAACTGGTTGTGCATCTGGATAGAGTGCGACAAGTTTGCGCACGACCGGTGCTTCTACAGTTGATGATGCTGAACGGACGAATTCGCCCATCTCTTGGAGCTTTGCAAGAACTTCCTTGCTCTCCATGCCGAGTTGTTTTGCCAACTCATGTACGCGGACCTTTGACACATTTCTCCTGTCTTGGCCCACATACGAATGTGAATGCGAGCCTTAGTTGAACGACCTCATAATTCTGACGAGCTCATTTGAGTTTCATAACTTTCGCATCCAATTCTTTAGGTTCATCGGCGATGAACGCTTCTAGTAATGAGTGATCGAAATTGTCGGAACACTTAAAAGCGGACCTAAATGACTTTCTCTCGATGGCTTGGGCTACACATGATCTATGTATCCAGGCCCCTCGTCCGGCTGAAATCCGATCTGGATCTGGAGTAAGTACCAGACCATCTCTGACTATCCGAACGAGCGCTTCACTCGATGCAGGCTCATCCCAAGAGTATTTCTTGCGACATGCAATGCATGTTCGTTCCACCCCTGAAGTCTATCCAAGGGCGTGGGAAATTCCTAAACGGAGGTTGGATTTACGCGGGAGTTACGGGTGTGTCTGGATGAATATCAATACGCCAACCGGTCAGGCGTGCGGCCAATCTCGCGTTCTGCCCATCTTTTCCAATAGCCAATGAGAGCTGATAGTCCGGAACAACTACACGAGCCGAACGTGCAAGTTCATCAACGATTTCAACAGATGTCACCTTTGCTGGAGCAAGTGCATGAGCAACAAATTCAGCCGGATCTTCAGACCAATCAACGATATCGATTTTTTCACCATGGAGTTCTTCCATGACAGCTCGTGAGCGAGAACCCATGGGACCGATCAGTGAACCCTTTGGCGAAACTCCGGCGCGATGAGAACGAACTGCAATCTTTGTGCGATGTCCTGCCTCGCGTGCCACTGCCATAATTTCCACGATGCGATCTTGAATCTCCGGAACTTCAAGTGAGAAAAGTTGCTTTACAAGAGCTGGGTGACTTCGCGAAAGCATGATCTCAGGACCCTTGAGCCCTTGTTTTACTTCAACAACGAAACATTTAATTCGATCGCCGTGCTTATAAACCTCACCCGGAACTTGCTCTTGCGGTGGAATTCGTCCTTCAACGCGACCGAGGTTCACATTGATCATCTTGGGATCTCGGCCTTGTTGAACTACACCTGAAATCACATCACCGACTGAACCAGTAAATTCTCCAACGATTTCTGCATCATTGGTTTCACGAACTTTAAACTTAACTACCTGACGAATGGCAGATGTTGCACTGCGAGCAAAACCTTCTGGGCAATCTTCCTCCTCGGCGATTCTCTCCCCCTCTTCGTTATATACGGGAATGAGAATTGCGACATCTCCTGTCTCACGATTGAGTCGAGAAAAGGCTCGAGGCTTCGCCTCAGGTAGTTCGTTATAGGCAGTCAAGACGCCAAGTTCAATTGCCGTAATCAAGGCTTCGATTGGCATGGCCTTTTCTGAAGTAAGTGCGGCAAGTGCCTGCATATCTACATGCATTTACTTGTCATCCTTACGGCTAAACTCAATTTCAACGAGGGCACGTTTGATATCAGCAAGTTGAACTACTTCTTCACGGCTCTCCTTTTTATTGACCACAGTCAGCGTCACGCTTTCATCTGTATTAGATGCGATTCGACCAATCACTTCGCTGCCATCTAAACGAATAACTTTAAGTAGGCGATCATGATTCTTTGCGAAATGACGAGGAAGCACCAATGGGCGATCAACGCCTGGTGAGGTGACTTCGAGAGTAAATGGAGTTTCGCCCATAAATGGCGCAACATCGAGGAGCTCTGAGATCAAACGTGACACTGACGTCACCTGATCAAGGTTAAGGGAAGAGTCACCATCGACAATGCAGGTAACGATTCGGTGGCTTCCTGGAGTGGCTATATGAATATCTTCTAAGTAGAACCCGGCTTCAAGAACTGCAGGTGTTAAGAGTTCGATGAGTTGGTCTTTAAGTGCCATAGTCGTTCTACCTATTCGATTATTGTTAAGTTGTAAGGCTAAATTTATCACCACATTGTGATTGTGTCTAAACCCACCTTAAATATAAGAAGCGTTGTGATTGCTAGAAAAACCTTGCGGACAAAGCTCGAGCCGCCCCTAATCGCAAGGGTTGCTCCAATTAATCCTCCAGCAATGTTTGCAACCGCCAGGAGCAGACCGAGTTTCCACAAAATAGAACCATTCAGGCCAAAGACCATAATCGCGCCAAGGTTTGTGCAGAGATTGATCACCTTAGCCATCGCAGATGCATTCAAGAAGGCGAAGCCAAGGACGGCGACAAGAATGAGAATAAGAAATGAGCCGGTTCCTGGCCCAATCAGTCCATCATAAAATCCGATCAGCCCCGCTGCTACCGCACCAATTCGAATCTGTTTTCTTGGTGAATGCTTCAATGATTCAACCGCACCTAATTGAGGTCGTCTCCATGTGTAGATAACAACGGCAATCAATAGAACCACGATGATGGGGCGAAGCGCTTGGGTGGGAATTGTCGACGCTAGCTGCGCTCCGGCAATTGAACCGATAAATGCCGGCAACGCCATTGCAAAGAGCAATCGAAAATCAAAGGTAATCGCCCGGCGATACAAAATTGTGGCAGCAGTTGTGCCAAAGACTGAGGTGAGTTTATTTGTTCCCAGAACTTCAACGGTTTCAAATTTTGGAAGACCGATAAGAAGCGCGGGTAATTGGATTAGCCCTCCCCCACCAGCCATGGAGTCGATTAAGCCCGCACAAAATGCTGCGCAAATCAGAAAGACAATTGTTGTGAGAGTTAATTCGTAGAACACAAGGAGTGCTTTAGAGCGAGTCTACTAAAGTTGCTATAGCGCGCGCTGCGCCAGAGAGTGGAATCTCCTGCTTATCGCCAGTGCGACGAACTCGAAGCTCTACATTTCCTTGTTCTAGAGATTTACCAACAACAACGATGACAGGGTTTCCGATCAATTCAGCATCTTTGAACTTCACTCCTGGGCTTGTCCCGCGGCGATCATCGAGCATCACGCTGATACCCATTGTTTCAAGTTCAGTTGCGATCGTATCCGCTGTTTCAAATGGCAGATCATCTTTACCTGTTGCGACGATATGAACCTTGGCAGGTGCTAGATCAACTGGCCAATTAAGTCCGATCTCGTCATAAGTCTGTTCCGCAATTGCAGCTACTGCCCTTGTTACACCGATTCCATACGAGCCCATCGTGACAACTTGGGACTTTCCGTTCTGGTCAAGCACTGTGAGCGAAAGTGACTGCGCGTATTTGCGACCAAGTTGGAAGATGTGTCCGATCTCAATTGCGCGATCAATGACGACTGGAGTTGAGCATTCAGGACAAGCATCTCCGGCGCGAACCTCTGCTGCTTCAATATAGGCATCCGGTGTGAAATCTCTTCCGTTAACGACATTGCGTGCGTGACGATTAATCTTGTTCGCACCCGTTACCCAAGAAGTGCCAGGAGCGATTCGAGGATCTGCATACACTGTAATTCCGAGCGCTTTAGCATCTTGTGGTCCGATGTATCCCTTTACAAGTCCCGGGAATTTCGCGAAATCAGAATCTTCAAATGTCCGGAGTTCATGTATTCCACCACAATTTTCTTGGAATCGTTTGAGGTCAACTTCTCTGTCGCCCGGAACAAGAATTGCTATCGCCTTTCCATCGGCCATCACCATTACATTCTTGAGGGTGTGGGCACCGGTAAATCCACCACCAAAGCGTTCATTAAGTACATCAACAAGTGAGTCAATCGTTGGCGTATTGGGTGTATCAAGTTCTTCTAGTGCAGGCGTAGTAGAGGAATCTACCGAATCAACTTTCGTCACCATTGCTTCAACATTTGCCGCAAAACCGCACGATGGGCATAGAACATAAGTATCTTCACCAGTGGGACATGGCGCTAAG
Organism: Candidatus Nanopelagicaceae bacterium; assembly: GCA_947490625.1. Taxonomy (GTDB): domain Bacteria; phylum Actinomycetota; class Actinomycetes; order Nanopelagicales; family Nanopelagicaceae; genus Planktophila. The sequence goes on along the minus strand of CANLHC010000017.1, from coordinate 71 downwards.
AACTCTTCCGACTTAGATCCGCCCATAGCTCCCGATACAGCTCGAACAATGTTGTACTTCATGCCAAGTCG
>CANLHC010000016.1 GCA_947490625.1 Candidatus Nanopelagicaceae bacterium | reverse complement strand
CTAAATGCTCCTCCACCGTGACGGGCCATACCACCGTAGGTGTCGACGATAATTTTTCGGCCCGTTAATCCAGCGTCACCCATAGGTCCGCCGATAACGAATCGTCCGGTTGGGTTAATCAATGTTCGCACATTCTTCTGAGGAAGATCGATCTTTGAAAGAACAGGCTTGATCACTAACTCAATAATTTCTGGAGTGAGCTTTGCGATTACATCTACTTCTTCAGCGTGCTGACTTGAGATAACAATAGTGTCGATAGCAACCGCCTTATCTCCGTCATATTCAATAGTGACCTGAGTCTTTCCATCGGGGCGAAGGTAACCAAGTGCCCCACTCTTTCGAACCGCTGTAAGTTGCTGAGCAAGTTGATGTGCCATGTAAATCGGAAGCGGCATGAGTTCTTTGGTGTCATCGCACGCGTAACCAAACATAAGTCCTTGATCGCCGGCGCCCTGCAGGTCAAGTGGATCTACGGCTGAATCGACACGATGTTCAAATGCGTCATTGACACCTTGGGCAATATCTTGAGATTGCTGACCGATGGAGATAGAGACACCGCAACTGTTTCCATCAAAGCCTTTGACGCTAGAGTCGTAACCGATTTCAATAACAGTGTCACGAACAATTCCCATAACGTCGGCATACCCGTTAGTCGTCACTTCGCCTGCGACGTGCACTTGACCAGTGGTGATCAGGGTTTCTACGGCGACACGACTCTTTGCGTCCTGAGAGAGCAAGGAATCTAGGATCGCATCGGAGATTTGATCCGCAATCTTATCTGGATGACCTTCGGTGACTGATTCTGATGTGAAGAGGCGCTTTGACATTGTCCTAACCTAACTTACTCAGGGCCTGATCTAGAAGTAGATCGGCTAGCGTGTCTTTTGAAATCCTTTGAACCATCACCCGGTCAATAGTCTGTGAAACTCGTGAGGTCAAGATCACTCCTTGCGTCTGATCTGATCCGAAGATCTCACTACCTGATACATCATTGAGATAGAGAATATCGGCGCTTTTGGCTAGTAATTTTCTCTCTGCCTCTTCAATATCAAGAGATGTCTCCGCTGCAAATGCAATCACAATTTGTTTTTTCTTATCTTGAGCAACGGTAGCAATAATGTCTTTGTTAGCTGTTAGCTCAATTGAAGACAATGAGCCTTTTTTAATTTTGCTGTCGCTAAAGTGTGAAGGCTTTGCATCTGCTACCGCTGCGCTCATCGCGATGACATCACATGAAGGGAATCGAGACTCTACCTCGGTGTACATCTGATCGGCTGAAGTGACTCTTACCGTAGTTACGCCAGGGAGATCAGGGAGAGAACTATTGGCAAGAACGAGGGTGACTTCTGCACCGCGCTTCATCGCCGCCTTTGCTATGGCAAAACCCTGGCGTCCAGATGAGTTATTTCCGATAAAACGAATCGGATCAATCATTTCTCGGGTTCCGCCAGCAGTAACCAGAACTTTAACGCCAGAGAGATCACTCGACTTATCTGTCATCTCTTTGAAGGTGGAAAGGATGCGGCTTGTTTCAGGGAAACGTCCGACTCCGACGTCACTACCTGTAAGTCGTCCATGATCGGGCTCCATCACGACATATCCACGATCGCGCAAGAGCGCGACATTTGACTGCGTCGCTTTATTGGCCCACATCGCCGGATGCATCGCAGGCACGATAAGCGTGGGTGCCGTACTTGCAAGAACGGTATTGGTAAGCAAATCATCGGCCCGACCTTGCGCAATTCTTGCAATCAAATCAGCTGTTGCGGGAGCAATAATGTTGAACTCACTCGCCTTAGCCAGGTGCACATGGCGAACTTCATCGACTCGTTCCCATACTGTTGTTGTGACAGCCCGACCAGAGAGCGCCTCCCACGTTGCCTTGCCAACAAAATGAAGACTAGAAGGAGTTGGAATAACTGTGACCCCAAATCCAGCATCTTGTAAACGACGTAGAAGGTCACACGATTTATAAGCCGCTATTCCACCGCCAACGCCTAAAACAACTTCGCGCGCGGACACGGGATTCTCGCTCTAAAAATTACTTGACGGCAGGGTCAAGGTTCTCGATTGTCAACAAACCTTCGTTGATCTCGCGTAATGCGATCGAGAGTGGCTTTTCGTGAACATGTGTTTCAACGAGTGGTCCAACGTACTCAAGCAAGCCTTCACCCAGTTGTGAATAATAGGCATTGATCTGACGTGCGCGCTTTGCAGCATAGAGAACAAGGCTGTACTTCGAACCGCTCTTATCGAGAAGTTCGTCAATTGGTGGATTTGTAATGCCGTCCATTATTGCCCCTTACGCTATTGATGCACGCACTCACTCTCATGAGCGCTGCGAATGAGCCAATCTTATCAGGCTCGCGACGACCTTCTCGACCTCGTCATTGACCAGGATATGGTCGAAAAATGGAGCTTGCGCCATCTCATCTTGAGCCAACGCTAAACGCTCTGCCCTACGTTCTGGGCTATCGGTTGCCCGGCCTTCAAGACGTGAGACTAAATCTTCCCAGGTTGGTGGTTCTAGGAAGACCAGTATGGAATCACTCCAGCTCTCCTTTACCTGCTTTGCGCCATTTATCTCAATCTCAAGCAGAACATCCTTACCGTCATGGAGTGCATCGAGAACGTGCTGGCGAGGAGTTCCATATCTGGCGCCAGCAAAGTGCGCCCATTCTAGAAAAAAACCATTAGAAATTCCGCGGTCGAATTCTTCATCGCTCATGAAAATATAGTCAACACCGTGTACTTCATTTTCTCGCGGCGCTCTGGTTGTTGCAGAAACGCTCACCCAAAAATCATTACTCTTTCGAATTTCTTTTGAAACAGTACTTTTGCCGACACCGCCAGGGCCAGATAAAACAATAAGAGAACCAGATATGAGGCTCATGTGTGGAATCGAAAACTCCTTTATTAACGCATCTCGCTGATGGGTACCAAGTCCCTGCAACCTACGAGTCCGAGAGATCGCAAGTCTATCCAAGGTCGCGATCGCCCGCACCTTGCCCACTCCGGCAAAAGACTCAAGGAGTTCAACCACTCTCATCTTTGCGATTGCATCGTCAGATTTTGCTAATTCAATTACATCACGCATCGTCAAAATTCCTGAGCGAACGTCAGCTTTTACTGTAGCCCGTCGAGAACGTGAACTCCTGGCTTTTTCTAACGCAGCATTTCGTTCTTCTGCAGTCAGGATCGGCGGGTTCTTCATGTACTTAATCTACCGAATACCAGGCTTAGCGCTGAATTGAGGCGAGAATCTCTGCTGCACGCTCTGCCATCGTTGCAGGACCATCCGCCCAGCGCGAGGTAATCGGACGACCTATCACTAAGAAATTAGCTCCGAGAGATATCGCCTCTGTTGGAGTCATAGTTCGCTTCTGATCATCCCCTGAATTCTCATCAGCAGGTCGCACACCCGGTGTAATAATTGTTACTGCATCTCCCACGCGCTGGCGTATTCCAGCAATCTCATGGGGTGAGCAAACAATCGATGTCGCACCGGCCTTTACGGCAACTGCTGCTAGACCTTGAGCTGCGCTCAGCGCAGTACCTTGAAAACCAATCTCTGTTAAGTCCTCTTGTGATAGCGAAGTAAGGATAGTGACCGCTGTAATTGAGGTCGATGAAACTGCCGACACTGCGCCTGCAATCATCGCGGCTCCCCCGCTGGCATGCACCGTTAAGAAGCGAGGTTTCAGTGAAGCAACAACAGATGCCGCCTTAGAAACAGTGTGTGGAATATCGTGCAGTTTGAGGTCGAGAAAAATCTCTGCACCTGTCTCCCGTTGAATTGCAGCGATGCCTTCGTAACCATGGCTGAGATAAAACTCAAGACCTAACTTGAAGATATCAATACTGTTACGGGTCGCCGATATCCAACGTTTGGCTAGCTCGATATCAGGTGTATCGACGGCAAGAATGATTGGAGAGGTCATTGCGCTCCTTCTTCACTAGCACGATGGGCATAACCGATCGCTTGACGAAGAGATGTGAAACCACGCGCAACTAAGAGCGCGTGAAGTTCTCGTTGAATTCTTGGGATCGCCGTAGGATCACCGAAGCTAGCAGTTCCGACCGAGATGCCTGATGCTCCGGCGAGGATAAGTTCGAGTGCATCTCGTCCTGAAGCAACGCCACCCATTCCTAAAATCGGGACATTCGGCATGGCGCTATGTACTTGATAAATTGCACGAACAGCGACCGGTCTTATTGCAGGACCAGAGAGACCACCAGTTTTCCCGCCGAGGTGTGGCCTCATTGTGTCGAGATTGATCACCATTCCAAGAACTGTATTGATTAACGCTAAAGCATCGGCTCCGGCATCGACCACCGAGGATGCGATACTCGTAATATCCGTAACATCTGGTGTGAGTTTTGCGATGATAGGGATTTCTCCGCCGATAATTTTACGGACACCATCAATTGCACGAGCTGCTGTATCAGTCTGGCAAGCAAAAACCATCCCACGATTTTCTACATTGGGACACGAGATATTGACTTCAATTGCACTTATTCCTTGCACTGGTCGGATCTTGCGTGCCAAAACCGAATACTCATCAATTGTTTCTCCTGCGATCGAAACTATGACACGCGAACCTTTACTGAGAAGCCAGGGAACATCATTGGCTAAGAAGTGATCTATTCCTGGTCCCTGTAATCCGATCGAATTCAGCATTCCAGAGGGAGTCTCGGCCATTCGTGGCGTTGATCGTCCATGACGTGGTTTATTCATCACCGATTTAGTAACAACTGCTCCTATATCGCTGAGATCAAAGAACTGTGCGAGCTCCTTACCTGAACTAGCGCAGCCGCTCGCGGTAAAAACTGGTGAAGGAAAAGATGCTCCAGCGAGTGAAGTCGAATAGTCGAAACCGTCGTATTCGGTATTCATAGAGTAACCGCCGGTGGTGTTTTTCCTACGAGATCCCATGCAACTGTGCTCGCATCCATTACTGGACCGTCGATACAAGATCTAAGCATAGAAACAGTTCCGTCTTCACCCTTAACGGGGAGAACACAGGTCATGCATATTCCGATTCCACATGCCATTGACTCTTCTACTGCGCATTGGTGAACAACATCGGTGCCGGTTGTCAGATCAGAGATAGCTCGCAACATAGACATTGGACCACACGAATAAATGACATCGATAGAACCCTGTTCAATGAGCGATGGAATGGGAGCAGTCACGCGACCACGTTCACCCATTGATCCATCTTCTGTATAAATCTTCAAAGTCGACGCACTGCGCTTTCCTTCAAGGGGTGCGTAAATCTTTGATCCAGTGCTTGCTCCAAGGAGCATATCTACGCGACATCCCCGCGCTTTAAGGACTTCAGCCAAACCAAAGAGTGGGGCGGAACCATATCCACCACCTACAAGAAGTGCGTTCACCGGCGAGGTAGGAATTCCAAATGCTTTTCCAAGCGGTGCGACTATATCGACATCACTACCTTCTGGTTGGGCACATAACCAACGTGAGCCAGAACCGTGTGGCGCGACAATTAACTCCATTGCTCCACCTGATGCGCTGCCATGAGTGATGCGAGAAATCGCAAAGGCGCGACGCAGGATCATCTTCGATGATTCACCACCTACGGCGATAGCAACAAAATTGCCTGGACGGCAGACCGAAGCAAGATCACCAATCGATAAGAGAATTTGATGATAAGCACCCACGCGCTTATTGCTCAGAATCGTGGCAGTAATCTGAGCGGCGCTTTTGTTGATGGTGCTCATACGTCTTTCAACCACTCTTGGATAGGACGCACGCCGAGATCCCCCGACTGCAACACCTTAATTCCTTCAACCGCTGCGTTAAATCCTGCCGTTGTTGTGATGCAAGGGATCGAACGTTGAATTGCAGCTGTACGAATAGCCCAACCATCGGCGCGAGTTCCGCGACCAACGGGTGTATTGATCACCAAATTGATCTCTCCACCGTTGAGGAGGTCAACAATTGTCTTCTCCCCGTACGGCCCAATACCTTCTGAGGCTTTACGAACACGGGCAGTTTTTACTCCACGAGCATCCAAGAAATCTGCTGTGCCTGCCGTTGCAAAGAGTCTGAAACCGAGAGTTGATAAGGCCGTAGCAGCAAGAACTCCTGATTCCTTATCCTTATCAGCCAACGAGATGAAGACAGAACCACTCTTCGGAAGGGAACCAAATGCGCTGATCTGACTCTTGGCATAACTTGCACCAAAGGTTGAGGAGATTCCCATTACTTCACCGGTGGATCGCATCTCTGGCCCAAGAACTGCATCGACTCCGCGACCATCCGAGCGTCTAAATCTGTTCCATGGCAGCACAGCTTCTTTCACCGAAATTCCTTTAGCAATTCCATCTCCTGTAGCCGGAAGAGTTCCATCTTCACGTAGCTGCACGATAGATTCTCCGACAGAAATTCGCGCTGCGGCTTTTGCGAGCGGTACACCCGTTGCCTTCGATACAAAGGGAACCGTTCGTGATGCACGTGGATTAGCTTCTAAAACATATAGCCGATCAGCAGCCAGTGCGAATTGAATATTGATTAACCCTCTGACTCCCACACCTTCAGCAATCTTCAGAGTTGCCTCTCGGATTGCCTGCAACTGAGGAGCTGAAATAGTCATTGCCGGGAGGACGCATGCGCTGTCACCAGAGTGAATACCAGCCTCTTCAATATGTTCCATCACCCCACCAAGGAAAAGTTCCGTTCCATCATAGAGCGCATCCACATCTATTTCGATAGCGCTATCAAGGAACCTATCTACTAAGACTGGATGGTCTGGAGTGATATCAGTTGCACGAGAGATAAATGAAGAGAGTGCGTCGTCATCGTAAACAATCTCCATACCGCGACCGCCGAGTACAAATGACGGGCGTACAAGAACCGGGTATCCGATTTTCTTGGCGATCTCTACCGCCTGCATCTGCGAAGAAGCCATTCCGAATTCGGGGGCAGTCAGTCCGACCGACGCAAGAACATCACCGAAGGCACCTCGCTCTTCTGCAAGATTGATCGCTTCTGGGCTGGTACCGAGAATAGTTACACCCGCATTTTTTAACCCGGCGGCTAGTCCGAGAGGAGTCTGACCTCCAAGCTGAGTAATAACTCCGAGCACCGGCCCTGCTTGAGATTCGGCATGCACAATCTCAAGTACATCTTCTAAAGTAAGCGGTTCAAAATAGAGTCGATCACTTGTGTCGTAATCCGTCGAGACTGTTTCTGGGTTGCAGTTGATCATGATCGTCTCGTATCCCGCTTCACGTAAAGTAAAGGATGCGTGGACACAAGAATAATCAAATTCAATACCCTGCCCAATGCGATTGGGACCACTACCAAGGATAATCACTGCTGGCTTACTTCGCGGCTTTACCTCAGTCTCTTCCTCGTAGCTGGAATAGTAATAAGGGGTGAAGGCTTCAAACTCCGCAGCGCACGTATCTACAGTTTTATAGACAGGTCGCACACCTAAGTGAGCTCTCGTTTTTCGGACATCATCTTCAGTAACATTTCGAAGCGTTGCAATCTGAGCATCAGAGAAGCCCCATTGCTTGGCGGTCCGTAGAACTTCTGTCGTGAGCTCTCCCGGTTGTGCAATCTCGCGTGCTGCATCGTTGATCAGTTGAATCTGAGTAAGAAACCAGCGGTCGATCTTGCTCTTGCTAAATACCTCTTCGATGCTGATTCCTGCCCACAGCACCTGCTGCACCTGTTGAAGTCGGTACTCGGTCGGCGTTCCGATCTGTGTCATCAAACTGGATATGCGTTGCTCTGAAACCTCTGTTGGAAAAGTGAAAATCGCTTCCTTGCGTTCTAGTGATCGAAGAGCTTTCATGAGAGCTTCTGGGAATGATCTACCAATTGCCATCGCCTCACCAACGCTCTTCATCGTTGTTGTCAGGCGTGGATCTGCATCGGAGAATTTTTCAAAGGCAAAACGTGGTGCCTTTACGACGACGTAATCAAGGGTTGGTTCAAATGAAGCGGGAGTTACCTTAGTGATGTCGTTTTCGATCTCATCTAGCGTGTAACCGATCGCTAACTTTGTAGCAATTTTTGCAATAGGAAAACCTGTCGCCTTAGAGGCTAGGGCACTTGATCGCGACACTCGCGGATTCATCTCGATCACAATGATGCGGCCATTCTCTGGATTGACCGCAAACTGAATATTGCATCCGCCGGTTGCGACTCCGACTTCGCGAATAATTGATATGGAGAGATCTCTGAGGCGTTGATATTCGACATCTGTCAGTGTGAGGGCTGGTGCCACTGTAATTGAGTCGCCGGTATGCACGCCCATAGGATCAATATTTTCGATCGAACAGACAATCACGACATTATCTGTTGAATCACGCATCACTTCTAATTCGTATTCTTTCCAACCAATGATTGACTCTTCCAACAAGACTTCCGATGTCGGACTGTGCCTTAATCCAGCTCCGGCTATTTGGTGGAGTGCGGCTTCGTCAAAGGCGATTCCAGATCCAAGTCCTCCCATTGTGAATGAGGGGCGAACGACAACTGGGTACCCAAGTATCTTCACGCCTTCTAAAATCTCATCCATTGTGTGGCAGATAACTGAGCGGGCTGATTCACCACCAATTTTTTCAACAATCGTCCTAAAGATCTCTCGATTTTCACCGCGTTCAATCGCATCGACATCTGCCCCAATGAGTTTTACGCCGTATCGCTCTAGCGTTCCAGCTGTATAGAGTCCTATTGCAGCATTGAGCGCTGTCTGTCCACCTAGAGTTGCCAGAATCGCGTCGGGGCGCTCCTTAGCGATGATTCGCTCAATGAATTCTGGAGTGATTGGTTCAATGTATGTTGCATCAGCAAACTCTGGATCCGTCATGATGGTGGCAGGGTTTGAGTTAACTAAGATGACTCGAATACCTTCTGCGCGCAGAACGCGACATGCTTGCGTTCCTGAATAATCAAATTCACATGCTTGCCCGATAACAATTGGACCAGATCCGATTACCAGAACACTTTTAATCGAGGTATCGCGTGGCATTATGCGACACCAACCTTTCGCGGATACTTCAGCATCATTGCGATGAAGTTATCGAATAGATAGGAGGCATCGTGTGGACCAGCCGCAGCTTCTGGGTGATATTGCACACTGAATGCGCCACGCTCTAAGAGCTCTAGTCCTTCAACCACGCCATCATTGAGACAGATATGAGTTACCTGCCCAGGTCCGAAGACTGTGGCAAATTGAGTATCGACTGGTGCTTCGATTGCAAAACCGTGATTATGCGAAGTGATCTCGACTTTACCTGTTCGCTTATCAATCACAGGTTGATTGATTCCGCGGTGTCCAAATTGCAATTTATACGTTTCAAAGCCAAGCGCTCGACCAAGAATCTGATGGCCGAAGCAGATCCCGAAGATTGGTACTTCTTCAGAGAGCAGTTCGCGAACGAGACTCACTGTCTCAGTCATTGTTGATGGATCCCCTGGACCATTTGAAAGAAAGACTCCATCTGGATTGAGCGCCATAATTTCATCATAGGTTGCATTAAATGGAAGAACATGCGTCTCGATTCCACGCTGTGACATTGCGCGAGGTGTTGCACTCTTAATACCTAAATCCAATGCAACAACGGTGAATCGCTTCTCCCCTGTGGCGCGAACTATGTATGGCTTTACTGTTGAAACATCTTCGCTGAGAAATGAGCCTGACATCTGCTTACTCTTCCGCACCTCAATAACCATCTCTTCGCGGGTCAGGTCTAAGGCGGAGAAGATTCCGACCCTCATAGCTCCACGGTCACGCAGATGACGAGTAAGTGCTCGAGTATCGACACCTGAAATACCCACTAGCTCTTGCTCGATCATTACATCGACAAGTGATTTTTCGCTCCGCCAATTACTGGTGATTGGGGATGGATTACGCACCACGAAGCCCGCCACCCAAATCTTTGAACTCTCATTATCTTCTGTGTTCATTCCTGTATTTCCGATATGTGGCGCAGTCATCACAACGATCTGTTGGTGATACGAAGGATCAGTCAGTGTTTCTTGATAACCCGTCATACCGGTTTGGAAAACTGCCTCACCGAAAGCCCTTCCCGTAGCTCCCCAACTTTGACCTTCAAAAGTTCGGCCATCATCTAATACGAGAAACGCTTTACTCATGCAACACTTCCATTGCTGAAGACTTTGCGACCATGAAAATATGTGGCGACAACTTGAGCAGAAAATTCCATTCCATGGAAGGGTGTATTGCGTGATTTAGAGGCTAAGTTGTCTCGATCCACGCGATACGGAGCTTGTGGATTAATCACAGTGATGTGGGCAGGCGAACCTGGCGCGAGTCCTCGACCGTGGTCTGCATATCCACCGATTGTGGCGGGAGCGATACTCATGCGCTCTTGTACACCAACCCAATCAAGAAGCCCAGTTTCCACCATCGTATGAGAAATGATCGATAACGCGTGCTCAAGGCCTAACATGCCAAACGCTGCCTCTTGCCATTCGCATTCTTTGCTCTCACCAGGATGAGGCGCGTGATCAGTTGCGACAATGTCGATTGTGCCATCAGCTAATCCTGCACGTAAGGCATGTACATCGGCATCTGTACGAAGTGGTGGATTTACCTTAAAAATTGGATCATAACTGCGAGCAAGCTCGTCGGTGAGAAGTAAATGATGCGGCGTTACTTCGGCGGTCACATTAATTCCGCGTGCCTTAGCCCATCGAATAATCTCAACACCGCCTGCAGTAGTCAGATGACAGATATGCAAGCGTGAACCAACATGTTCAGCCAAAAGTACATCTCGCGCGATGATCGCTTCTTCGGCAACTGCCGGCCATCCTTTAAGGCCCAGCGTTGCACTCACGATTCCTTCGTTCATCTGTGATCCAGCAGTAAGGGCTGGCTCTTGTGCGTGCTGGGCGATTACTCCCCCAAACTTCTTTACATACTCAAGTGCACGTCGCATCACTAATGGATCACTGACGCAATTACCATCATCGCTAAAGACCCTCACTCGCGCTACTGAATCAGCCATTGCCCCTATCTCTGCCAAAATCTTTCCTTCAATACCTTGTGTGACCGCACCGATGGGAAATACATCTAACAGCCCGGCCTCTTTACCCAATCTAAAGACCTGCTCCACGACGCCTGCGGTATCAGCAACCGGTGAAGTGTTAGCCATCGCTGATAACGCGACGTAACCGCCTTTGACTCCGGCCTGGGAACCGGTGAGAACTGTCTCAGAATCTTCTCGTCCAGGTTCGCGCAAATGCGTGTGTAGATCCACCAGACCAGAGAGCAAGATGAGCCCATGTGCATCTACAACTTCAGCTCCTTCAAAGGAGAGGTTTTCTGACACTGAAGTAATCACGCCATCGTTGATCAGTACATCTTTTGTCGATCCATCAGCCAAAGTGCCACCTTTGAGCAGGATTGCTCCCAATGGTTCTGTCATCTAGTTTCCCGCCTCTATAGAAGTGTCGCCTGCCAGAAGAAGATAGAGAATCGCCATTCGTACACTCACGCCGTTACTTACCTGCTCCACGATAACCGAACGAGCACTGTCTGCACTTTCGGCGGTAATTTCTAATCCACGGTTCATCGGACCTGGATGCATGACTATCGCCCCAGGATGTAGCGCCTTCACTCGTGCGCTATTAAGTCCGAAGTATCGGGAGTATTCACGTGCATTTGGGAAGAAGAGCTCATTCATTCGCTCAAGTTGAACTCGCAACATCATGACTGCATCAAGTGACTCCAGAACGCTATCGAAGTCGTATGAGATTGTCACTGGCCAGCTTTCAACTCCCACAGGTAGCAGCGTCGGCGGTGCAATCAAAGTGACGTGTGCACCAAGCTTTGTAAGTAAGAGAACATTCGACCGCGCAACACGCGAATGTAGAACGTCTCCGACGATTCCTATCCGAAGTCCTTCCAGATCTTCACGTCCCTGACCTAAGTGCTTTCGAATAGTAAATGCGTCAAGCAGCGCTTGGCTGGGATGTTCATGAGTACCGTCGCCAGCATTGATTACTGCACCGGACATCCACTTGCACTCGGCCAAACGCGCAGGCGCACCTGATGCACCGTGTCGAATGATGACTGCATCAGCTCCCATCGCTTGCAGAGTTTGAGCCGTATCTTTGAGTGACTCGCCTTTGCTGAGGCTAGATCCCTTTGACGAGAAATTAATAACATCGGCTGAAAGACGTTTCGCCGCGGCTTCAAAGGAAATACGCGTTCTCGTAGAATCTTCTGCGAACAGGTTGACGATTGTGCGACCACGAAGAGTGGGTAACTTCTTCATTGGTGTATCACTTACTTTTGCAAGCTCGGTCGCCGTATTGAGAATGGATACCGCTTCCAGACGCGAAATATCAGATATAGATAAGAGATGTTTCATGACGACACCGTTTCTGAAATCGTAACCTCATCGATGCCATCAATTTCAGTAAGACTTACCTTTACGGACTGCGTTAACGCCGTCGGCAAGTTTTTGCCAACGAAGTCTGCCCTGATTGGCAGTTCGCGGTGCCCCCGGTCGATGAGGGTGGCCAGCTGTACTCGGGAGGGACGGCCAATATCGCCTAAAGCATCGAGTGCTGCCCTGATTGTTCTGCCTGAGAAAAGCACATCGTCGACAAGTACAACGGTGCGGTCTTGAACTCCAAGGGAAGGAATGCTGGTAGCCATGAGTGCTCGTGGGGCCTTTAACCGCAAGTCATCTCGGAAGAGCGTTGTATCTAGGGTTCCTACTTGAACCGAGGACCCTTCAATTGATTCAATCAGGGTCGCTAGGCGAAAAGCAAGATGTGCTCCTCGTGTGGGAATACCGAGAAGAGTGACAGATTGCGAACCTTTATTGGACTCACAAATTTCGTGAGCGATGCGCGAAAGAGCGCGCGATATATCTTGTGCGGACAGCACTGTATTCATTTAAATCTCCTTCCCCGCCTCACAGGACGGGTCTTAAAGGATGTTGCCGGAGTTTAACATCAACTGGCCCAGACTGTGGAAATCTCTGCTCGCATCGGCGCGTTCACACCTACCCTCTCGACCATGGAGAACGTGGAAAAGATGGATAACAGGGAGATCGATCAGATCAGAGGCAGGATTCGCCAGCTCAGGCGAGAGAAAGGACTCACACTCCTTGA
>CANLHC010000015.1 GCA_947490625.1 Candidatus Nanopelagicaceae bacterium | reverse complement strand
CATCAAAGAGAACAACTGAGAATGGGCGGCGGCGAACCTTTTCAGTGAGCTGTCCACCTTCGTCATAGCCGACATACCCTGGAGGTGCACCAAAGAGGCGGGAAGCGGTGTGACGCTCTGAGTATTCAGACATATCAAGCTGAATGAGCGCGCTCTCATCACCGAAGAGGAACGATGCAAGGGTGCGAGAGAGCTCAGTCTTTCCGACTCCTGATGGGCCAGCAAAGATAAAGGAACCACCAGGGCGCTTTGGATCTTTGAGTCCGGCACGAGTGCGGCGAATAGCTTGTGAGAGAGCCTTGATCGCTTGATCTTGTCCGATCACGCGACGGTGAAGCTCATCTTCCATACGGAGAAGGCGTGCTGTCTCTTCCTCAGTTAACTTAAAGACTGGAATACCAGTCGATGCCGAAAGAACCTGAGCGATGAGTTCTTCATCTACCTCAGTTACCTTATCGAGATCTGTTGCTTTCCAATTCTTTTCAGCAGCGCTGCGCTCTTCGATAAGTGATTTCTCTTTATCGCGAAGAGCGGCAGCTCCTTCAAAATCTTGTCCATCAATTGCAGATTCTTTCGCCTTACGAGCAGCAGAGATTTTCTCATCGAACTCGCGAAGTTCGACAGGTGCTGTCATTCGCTTAATACGAAGGCGTGATCCTGCCTCATCAATCAGATCGATCGCCTTATCTGGCAGGAAGCGATCTGAAACATAACGATCTGCCATATTTGCAGCTGCCGCTAGCGCACCATCTGTAATCGAGACGCGGTGGTGAGTTTCATAGCGATCGCGCAGACCCTTAAGAATTTCAATAGTGTGAGCAACAGATGGCTCTTTGACTTGGATTGGTTGGAAGCGACGCTCAAGCGCAGCATCCTTTTCGACATGCTTGCGATACTCATCAAGAGTTGTGGCACCAATTGTCTGTAACTCACCGCGAGCAAGCATCGGCTTCAAGATGCTGGCAGCATCGATCGCACCTTCTGCAGCGCCAGCGCCAACCAGAGTGTGAATTTCATCGATAAAGAGAATGATGTCACCGCGTGTTTTGATCTCTTTAAGGACCTTCTTCAAGCGCTCTTCAAAGTCACCGCGATAGCGAGAGCCGGCAACGAGTGCGCCTAAATCAAGTGAATAAAGTTGCTTATCTTTAATTGTTTCAGGGACATCATTTTTTGCAATTGCTTGAGCAAGCCCTTCCACAACTGCAGTCTTTCCAACGCCCGGTTCACCAATAAGTACTGGGTTGTTCTTTGTGCGACGAGAAAGAATCTGCATGACACGTTCAATTTCATTATCGCGACCGATTACAGGGTCAAGCTTTCCTTCGCGCGCAGCTGCGGTGAGATTGCGACCGAATTGATCAAGTACGAGAGAAGTCGATGGTGTTCCTTCAGCTGGTCCGCCTTGTACAACTGTCTCTTTTCCTTGGTAACCAGAGAGAAGTTGAATAACTTGTTGGCGAACACGGTTGAGATCTGCGCCAAGTTTGACCAACACCTGAGCAGCAACGCCTTCACCTTCACGGATAAGGCCGAGCAAGATGTGCTCTGTACCGATGTAGTTGTGTCCAAGTTGAAGTGCTTCACGGAGTGAGAGTTCGAGAACTTTCTTAGCACGTGGAGTAAATGGAATATGTCCTGATGGAGCCTGCTGTCCTTGACCGATGATTTCTTCGACCTGGGCGCGCACAGCTTCGAGTGAGATTCCGAGTGATTCAAGACCTTTTGCGGCAACGCCTTCGCCTTCATGGATGAGACCGAGCAAGATGTGCTCTGTGCCGATGTAGTTGTGATTGAGCATGCGTGCTTCTTCTTGAGCCAAGACAACTACGCGTCGGGCTCGATCTGTAAAGCGCTCAAACATCGGTAGACCTCGTTTCCCTGAATTAACTGCCGTATCGCTAGCCTATAACTTCGCCCAGCGCTGGCGCGAGGTGAAAGGTGTGTATGGGTTAGAACCCCAGATCTGGCGCCCTTATTCCCTGAAAATGGCTAGATCTAGTGCGATATCTAGGGCTCCCAAGCGCCTTTTAGAGGACTTTAAGCATGCGGGTATTGCCCAAGGTATTGGGTTTAACAGATTCCAGATCCAGGAACTCAGCGACTCCGGTGTCATAGGAACGCAGGAGCTCGGTATAGACATCGGGAGCAACTGGGGTGCCATGGATTTCCTCAAATCCGTGGCGAGCAAAAAAAGCTGTCTCAAAGGTGAGGCAGAAAACTCGCGAGACACCAACTGTTCGAGCGCGATTAATAATTGCCTCAAGAATTTGATGACCTACACCTTGTCCTTTGAGATTATCAACTACTGCCACGGTGCGAACTTCGGCAAGATCTTCCCAGAGAACGTGAAGAGCTCCACAACCAACAACTTCTTTGCCATCAACAGCAACGGTAAATTCTTGAACATCCTCATAAAGCATGACAGTCTCTTTATTGAGAAGACGACCACCTAGCGTGTAGGTATCAATGAGTGCGCGAATCCCCGGAATATCTTGGGTACGTGCTGGACGAATTTCAATAGCCATTAATCAGTCTCAGGCTTTACCAATGGGAACAATATAGTTTCGCGAATTCCAAGTCCTGTGAGCGCCATCAATAAGCGATCAACACCCATTCCCATTCCACCCATCGGCGGCATTCCGAACTCCATTGCACGCAAGAAATCTTCATCAAGTTGCATCGCTTCAAGATCACCCTTTGCACCAAGTTCTGCCTGCTCGATCAGTCTTTCGCGTTGGATGACAGGATCAACCAGCTCTGAATATCCAGTTGCTAGCTCAAAGCCATCAACGTAGAGATCCCACTTTTCAACAACTCCTGGAATCTCACGATGTGCGCGAACAAGAGGCGATGTATCTACTGGATAGCCCATGACAAAAGTTGGCTCGATCAATTTATCTTGTGCAACATGCTCAAATATCTCTTCGGCTAGCTTTCCGGTAACCCACTTTGGATCGATCTTCATCCCTAGCTTTGTCGCATATTTCTTGAGCTCTGCAATAGGTGTGAGCGCTGTGACCGTCTCGCCAACGCCTTCTGAGATCGCGTCATAGAGAGAGATCTCCTTCCACTGCCCACCAAGATCTGCCTCGCGTCCGTTCATATGTGTGACTACGTGTGATCCGGAGACCGCCTTCGCAGCGTTTTGAATAAGTGAACGAGTGAGATCGGCGATTGTGCGCCAATCACCAAATGCTTGATATGTCTCAATCATCGCAAATTCTGGCGAGTGGGAAGAGTCAGCGCCTTCATTGCGGAAGTTGCGATTAATTTCAAAGACTCGCTCAAGTCCGCCAGCTACACAGCGCTTGAGGAAAAGTTCTGGTGCAATGCGCAAGAAAAGGTCAATGTCATAGGCATTCGAAAAAGTCTTAAATGGGCGGGCGGCAGCGCCACCGTGCATCACCTGCAACATAGGAGTTTCAACTTCAATAAATTCTTGGCTGGTGAAAGTCTCACGCAGTGAACGCATGACCTGAGGGCGAAGGCGCGCGACAGTTCGTGCTTCAGGGCGAACAATTAAATCAACATAACGCATACGAACGCGAGTCTCTTCTGACATCGGCTTATGGTCGTTAGGTAGCGGACGCAATGACTTGGAAGCCATCGCCCATGTATTAGCAAGGAGCGAAAGCTCACCGCGCTTAGAGGTAATGATTTCACCTGTGACGCTAACGATGTCGCCCAGATCTACATCACTCTTCCAGGCATCGAGCTGCTCTTGACCAACTTTATCCAGCGATAACATCGCCTGAATTTCAGTGCCATCACCTTCGCGAAGAGTGGCAAAACATAGTTTTCCAGTATCGCGCTTAAAAATAATTCGGCCCACAAGTGATGCTTGGTCACCTGTTGCAGTATCGGTCTCTAAATCTTTGTATTTTTCACGAACGGCTGCAAGTGAATGCGTGCGAGGAACGCTAACTGGATATGGCTCGATCCCACGGTCAATAAGGTTGACACGCTTCTCACGACGAATGCGTAACTGTTCAGGAAGATCATCCTCAGCAGGTACTTGCGGCTCTGTACTCATAAGGGTTGCAGTCTACCTATTAGAGATTTTTCTCGTGAATGAGGCGCAATCCAATAAGGGTTAAATCAGGCTCATATTCATCAATTGTGGTGCTGACATCAATGACCAGTGGAGCTAATCCTCCAGTTGCAATCACAGTTGGGGCTTGGTCATAACTCAGGGCTAATTCGGCAGTGATCTTTTCTACAAGGCCATCTACCTGGCCGGCAAAACCAAAAATCGTTCCTGATTGCAGGGCTTCAACAGTGTTCTTGCCGATGGCATTTTTTGGCCGAATCAGTTCGACTTTGCGCAATTGCGCAGCTCGCGATGCCAGTGCATCAACTGAAATCTCGATACCTGGAGCAAGTGCGCCACCAAGGAATTCACCCTTAGGCGAGACAACATCAAGATTTGTCGATGTACCAAAATCAACGACAATTGCTGGTCCGCCAAACAGGGTGTGTGCTGCCAATGTATTGACGATGCGATCGGCGCCAATTTCTTTTGGGTTATCAACTAAAAGTGGAACTCCTGTTTTCGTTCCAGGTTCAACGATGGTTGTTGCGATATCTGAGTAATACGATGCGATCATCGTACGTAGCTCGCGCAGAGTTGCTGGAACAGTCGAACAAATTGATAAACCGGTCACTGTATATCCACTGACCAGTGCGTTAATTTGCAATGACATCTCATCCGATGTTGATCGTGGATCAGTCTTTACTCGCCAGGACTTGACGAGATCTTCTCCATCAAAGAGGCCTAGGACGGTATTTGTATTTCCGACATCGATAGTGAGTAGCATTATTTCTCCGTTCGAGTTTCAAGACGTAGATCAAGTCCAATATCAAGCACTGGTGCTGAATGTGTCAGTGCTCCGATTGCTAAATAGTCCACACCACTTTCTGCATACGCGTGAGCGTTCTCTAGCGTTATTCCACCAGATGCTTCTAACTTAAATCGGCCAGCAACAAATGCGACAGCGCGTGCACACTCTTCGGGGCTCATATTGTCTAGCAGAACAAGATCGGGAGATTGGGCGGCAACTTCTTCAAGTTGGCTTATCGAGTCAACTTCAATCTCAATAAATGCATCAGGGAAGGCGCTGCGTACCTTTGAAAATGCTTGAACCACACCGCCTGCTGCAGCAATGTGATTATCTTTAATGAGCGCTGCATCGCTCAGGGAGAGTCTGTGATTACTTCCCCCGCCCGCAACAACTGCTGCCTTTTCAAGAAGACGCATCCCCGGAGTTGTTTTCCGGGTATCGCGAATAAGAGTCTTTGTACCAGCAACTTCTTGCACCCAACGGTTAGTCAGCGTTGCGATTCCGCCAAGGTGACCTAGGAAATTCAACGCTGTCCGCTCAGCTAATAAAATTGCGCGTGTATCGCCACGGACAGTCAAGAGCACTGCTCCGGCTTCGACGCGATCTCCATCTTTTAAGTGTTGTGAGATATCGGTCAGACCAACTTCTCGCAGAGTTGCCATCGCCATATCAATTCCGGCAATAACTCCACTTTTGCGGGCGGTGAAATCTGCAACTACATTCTCGTTGCCCGAAACAGTTGCAACGGAAGTGATATCTGTACCACCTGCTAGATCTTCAGCGAGTGCTCTACGAATCAAATCTATATCGATCATTACTTCACCTCCTGATATTCGGTATGCCACTGTCCTTGGCTATCTATGGTTTGAATAATTCGCTTTCGCCACGCATCACTGGTATTTGGAAAATCTGCACGCCAATGCGAACCGCGGGTTTCTTGTCTAATGAGTGCGGCTTTGAGAATTGCTTGCGCCAACTGAAATAGATTTGTTGTCTCCCATGCTTCAACACACGGTGTAGTACTGGTGCGATCTCCAATTCTTGTGAGATCCGAGTTTGTTGCAACAAGTGAATCTGATGATCGAAGTACGCCCGCTCCTTGGCTCATACTTACTTGTAGAGCATGACGTGCTGCTGGATCAAGAAGTAACTCTTGTGATGTATTGGAAACAGGCTCTGTGATCTCGGGCAGTGTTGCCGCAATATCACTTGCAATTCGTGTACTAAACACAAGGCCTTCTAATAGTGAGTTGGAGGCAAGTCGATTAGCACCGTGCACCCCAGAACATGCTGTCTCACCGCATGCATAGAGCCCCTTAACGGAGGTTCGTCCGTTGAGATCTACTCGGACACCACCGGATGCATAGTGAGATGCGGGGGCTATAGGAATCAAATCCTTCAATGGATCGATTCCGTGAGCGATACAGGAAGCGAAGATGGTGGGAAATCTTTTTTCAAATCCATCAAGGTGGCGAACATCCAACCAGAGATGTGGCTTTCCTGATTTCACCATCGTATTCATAATTGCGATAGCGACAACATCTCGTGGAGCAAGTTCTGCAAGTGGATGAATCTCTTTCATAAATCTATTTCCTTGGTGATCAAGTAGATATGCACCTTCACCGCGTACAGCCTCACTTATCAAAGGCTGCTGTCCTTCAGAATTTTCTCCCAACCAGAGAACGGTCGGATGAAATTGAATGAACTCCACATCGGCAACGGCAGCTCCGGCGCGAAGTGCGAGTGCAACACCATCTCCCGTTGAGACAGATGGATTCGTTGTTTGAGCAAATACTTGTCCTAGCCCACCTGTTGCAAGAACTACGGCGCGCGCACGAGCTTGTCCCACACCATCGCGACTTCCGGCTCCAATCACGTGCAGCGTCACACCACAGACCGCACCGGTGCTGTCTTTGAGTGCATCCAGTACAAGTGCATGTTCGATCAATTCAATTTTTGGATCACTATTGACCGCTGCAATTAATGCACGCTCTACTTCAGCACCCGTTGCATCTCCGCCAGCATGAATAATTCGATTGCGAAGATGGCCACCTTCGCGCGTGAGTGACATCTCTCCACTTGCTTCGCGATCAAAGGTTGCACCGCGTGCAATCAATGTATGAACAGCAGCAGGACCCTCAGTTACTAAGACACGAACGGCTTCAGTGTCGCAGAGTCCGGCACCAGCAACCAATGTGTCTTTTTCGTGAGCGAGTGGTGAATCTCCTTCACCTAACGCTGCAGCAATTCCACCTTGTGCCCACTTAGTTGAACCCTCATCTACCTTCGCCTTTGTTACAAGGAGAACTGAGAGACCAAATGTTCGTACCTGTAATGCAGTGGTAAGTCCTGCGATTCCTGAACCTACGACAATGACATCTGCCTGTGCGCTCCATCCCGGAGGCGGTGCTAACAATCTCATCGCTGGCCTCGAGGTTTCATAGCCATATTATCGATCAAACGTATGCCATTTAGCCACCCAGCGATGATCGCACGCGCATGTACCGTTGCTTCAGTGGCATCTGAGAAATTCTCTTCATCAATAACGTGGGCATAATCAAGAGTGAAAGCTGGCTCAGTACTGATTATTTCTCTCATGGCCAAGCGAGCAGATCCATGATCGGGGGCAGCAACTGCTGCATAAAGTGCTCGTGCAATCACAGTTGCGCGTGCTCGCGCATCTGAATCCAATCGTGCGTTGCGTGATGAAAGAGCTAATCCATCGCTCTCCCGAATTGTCGGAGCGCCAATAATCTCAACATCACTTTCTATCTTTCTGATCAGTGATAGTTGTTGAAAATCCTTTTCACCAAAAATTGCGCAACGCGGACGAGCTAGTTCGAATAATCTGCTGACGACGGTGACCACACCATCAAAATGTCCTGGCCGCGAAGCACCTTCATACATTTCACCTAACGGGCCAGCACTGAGCTTGGTAAATCCTGGCGGATAAATCTCTTCATGTTGGGGTAACCAGAGATGCGTAACTCCAGATTCCTCGGCTAACTGCGCATCGCGTTCTGGAGTACGCGGATATTTTGCCAAGTCATCAGAATTTTCAAATTGAAGTGGATTAACAAATATCGATGCCAGAACTGACTGGCTCTTTTGGGCTGCGAGTGCAAAGAGTGATTGATGGCCGCTATGGAGCGCACCCATCGTGGGAACAAATGCGCAGCCGTGAGGAAGATCTGATGCAGATGTAACTATCTTCATGGCTCCAGTCCTTTCAGGTACCGGGCTCGACAATTAATAATAGTTTAGAGCCTTATCGCTCACTCTCCAAAAGCGCGGAGAGCAGCCCATCAACTCGGCCATGCGTTAATAAATGCGCATCAGGATCTATCTCAAGCCAGGGCTCAAGCACAAAGCGCCGCTCATGTGCACGTGGGTGGGGCAGGTATAACTCTTGGCTGGCGCTAAGGATGGATCCGTACTGAATCAAATCTAGATCGATCGTGCGCGGTCCCCAATGAATGGTGCGCTCTCGTCCTAACGCTTTCTCGATTCCGTGAAGCATGTTGAGAAAATCTGTTGCAGGTAATTCACTTTCTGCAATGGCAACAGCATTAATGTAATCAGGTTGTTCTGGGCCACCAACAGGTGCTGTCGTATACATCGATGAAATCGCCTGAATATCTGTCGCCTCGCGCAACAGAGCAATTGCAAGATCGATATTCTCCTGCGGATTACCAATGTTGGCACCGAGTGCAATCACTGCCTTCATCGTGAAATTTTCACCGATATATCGTTGAAATCCAAAGTGACCGGTGCATGAGGTTTATGAACGGTCACACTCACAGCTGTGATCTGCTGATATGCGCCCTTAATCTCATCTGCGATTCGACCAGCAAGTCTTTCAATTAATTGAACTCGTTCGCCCACAATGTTTTCATGAACAATCTGAGCTAGCTCGGCGTAATTAACAGTATCTGCAAGATCATCTGAGCGGGATGCCGCTTGCAAATCCAGCGTGATGAGCAGATCAACAATGAATTCTTGTCCCTCAACTGCTTCATGTGGCAAGACACCGTGATAGCCAAATGCCTTGATCCCAAGGATGCTGATCTGATCAGACATGAGAAATTACCTTTTTATGTGCAGCCACGACATGAACTCTAACGCCCCAAATCCCTTTTCCAATAAGTCCTTTAGTTACATCTAGCGTTGCTTCATCGCGTTCTAGTGGTGAATCTCCCCCTAAGAACCGCTTGCGCGATGCGCCAATCAGCACTGGGTATCCCAGGTCAACGATTTCGTCGATGCACTTAAGCAACTCCCAGTTATGGTCGGCATCTTTAGCAAAACCAAGTCCTGGATCAATAAATAACTTCTCAGGTGTGATTCCAGCAGCGAGAGCTTTTTCGATTTGCTGCGATAGCTCTGCCTTTACCTCTGCCACAACATCGCTATAGGTAGCCTTCGTATTCATATCGAGAGAATGCCCACGCCAGTGCATCAGAATATAGTTAACGCCTAGCTGTGCAGCGGTGCGATGCATCTCTGCATCTGCAATTCCACCACTCACATCATTGATGTATGTAGCGCCAGCGGCTACAGCTGCCCGCGCAACTTCTGCTCGCATTGTGTCGATTGAAACAACCACACCTTGCTCAGCTAAAGCCTTAACGACGGGAATAGTTCTTTCGAGTTCTTGTTCTTGTGAGGTTCGCTGTGCACCTGGCCGAGTAGATTCTCCGCCAATATCAATAATGTCTGCACCTTCAGCGACCATCTCAAGGCCACGGGTAATTGCCGCAGCAGAAGAATCGAATTGGCCACCATCTGAGAATGAATCAGGTGTGACGTTAAGAATTCCCACGACTAACATAGAGTGAAACCCAGTTAGCGATTGGTAATCAAGCTGATTGCTTCAGCACGAGTTGTTGCATCACGCAGAGCACCACGAACCGCGCTCGTTGTCGTGCGTGCTTGTGACTTTTTAACGCCGCGCATAGACATACAGAGGTGCTCACAATCAATAATGACAATGACACCGAGTGGATTCAAAATTTTGACCATCGCATCAGCGATTTGTGTTGTCAGGCGCTCTTGCACTTGGGGACGTTTGGCATAGAGATCAACTAAGCGCGCCACCTTTGATAATCCTGTGATTTTGCCTCTAGGGATGTAACCCACATGTGCAACTCCGTGAAAAGGAGTCAGGTGATGCTCGCATTGTGAGAAGACTTCAATATCGCGAATGATTACTAACTCTTCATGTCCAATATCAAAAGTTGTCGTGAGCACATCTTCTGGTGCTTGCCAGAGCCCAGCAAAGTTCTCTTCGTATGCGCGAGCAACTCGTGCCGGTGTCTCTTTGAGACCTTCACGATCAGGGTCTTCCCCAATTGCAATTAGTAATTCGCGTACAGCAGCTTCTGCGCGCGCCTTGTCATACGGCCCACGTGCGCGACCGTCATCAGGCCCAAATGAAACTGCTGAAATTTCACTCACTCTTCTGTCGCCTTCTTCTTTCGTACAGGTTTCTTGGCGGCAGGTGCAACTTCCTCTACAACTTTCTTAGCAGGAATCGCAACAGGGGCCTGTGTGCTTGGCACTCGGTGAATGGATCCTGTCCATGCTGGACGACGTGGCCACGATGCCACACGTGCAAAGATCACTTCAATCTCTTCCTTATTGAGGGTTTCGCGTTCAAGAAGTTCGAGCACCATCTGATCAAGAATTGATCTATTGGCTACCAAAATATCAAAAGCTTCCTGGTGTGCGTTTTCAATCAGTGAGCGAATTTCACTATCAATTACTGCAGCGATACTTTCAGAGTAATCGCGTGAATGTCCGTAGTCGCGCCCCATAAATGGTGCAGAGCTATCACTTCCGAGTTTGATAGCGCCGATCGCTTCAGTCATTCCATATTGGGTGACCATAGCGCGAGCAAGTGCGGTTGCTTTCTCGATGTCGTTAGAGGCGCCCGTAGATGGATCATGGAAAATTAACTCTTCAGCTGCACGACCACCAAGTGAGTACGCCAATTGATCTAGAAGTTGATTACGCGTTGTTGAGTACTTGTCATCATCAGGCAAAATCATGGTGTACCCGAGGGCACGACCGCGCGGCATAATCGTAATCTTGTGAACAGGATCAGTATGCGGAAGTGCGCGCGCAACAAGAGCGTGACCGGCTTCGTGATAAGCGGTGACGCGACGCTCTTCTTCAGACATCAATCGAGATTTACGTTGTGGCCCAGCCATGACGCGATCTATCGCCTCATCGAGGTGGTGATTAAGAATTACCTTTTCACCTTCACGTGCAGTCAGTAACGCTGCTTCATTGAGCACGTTAGCAAGATCAGCACCGGTAAAGCCAGGTGTGCGACGAGCAAATCCTTTTAGATCAACCTCGTCAGAGATCGGTTTATTCTTGGCATGCACCTTAAGAATATCTTCGCGGCCTTTAAGGTCTGGTCGATCAACTGGAATCTGTCGATCAAAGCGACCTGGTCGCAAGAGTGCCGGATCAAGAACATCTGGGCGGTTAGTTGCCGCAATGAGAATTACTTGGCTATCGCCTTCAAAGCCATCCATCTCAACCAGTAATTGATTAAGTGTTTGTTCACGCTCGTCGTGGCCGCCACCCATTCCAGCACCACGCTGGCGTCCAACAGCATCGATTTCATCAACGAAGACAATCGCTGGAGCATTTGCTTTTGCTTGTGTGAAGAGATCACGAACTCGTGATGCACCAACGCCAACAAACATTTCAACAAAGTCTGAACCAGAGATCGAATAGAAAGGAACTTTGGCTTCACCAGCAACTGCGCGTGCAAGAAGAGTTTTACCTGTTCCTGGAGGACCATAGAGCAGTACACCCTTAGGAATCTTTGCACCCAAGAGCGCATACTTCGCCGGATTTGCAAGGAAATCTTTGATCTCTTCTAGCTCTGCGATTGCTTCATCGGCTCCGGCAACATCTGCAAAGGTATTTTGAGGAACATCATTATCTTGCAGTTTTGCGCGTGATTTTCCAAATGAGAAGACCTTGTTACCACCTTGAGCCTGACTCATCAGGAAGAAGAAGAGCAAGCCGATTAGCAAGAATGGGAAGAAAGAGAAGAGGAAACTTACAAAGAGTGATTGCTTAGCAACCTCAACGCTCCACCCTTGTGGAGGTGGATTGCCAGTGAGAGCGTCAACCAGTGTTGGCTCTTGGCGCAAGATATATGAAGCCTCAACCTTGGAAGATCCATTGATGAGTTTCCCTGATTTAAGTTCAAGACGAATCTTCTGTGAATTATCAACAAGCGTTGCGGAGTTAACCTCTGATTTTGTGATTGCATCTAGCGCTTCAGATGTTTTGATCTGCTTATAGCTATTTCCAGCACCTGAGATTTGACCAAAGATTGAAACGGCAGCAATCGCGACAATGATCCAAAAAAGAGGGCCACGCATTAATCTGCGGAAGCGAGATTGTGGGACTTGCGATTTTTTCGAGTTCTTATTCTGCGGACTCTTTTTTCCGCTAGCTTTAAAAACTCCAGGAGTCTTTTTACTCATTGGTGATTTCGCCATTTTTACTCGTACATGTGCTTAGCAAGCACACCAATAAAGGAAAGGTTGCGATACTTTTCATCAAAATCTAATCCGTAGCCCACAACAAAGTCTTTAGGAATATCAAAGCCGACATACTTCACATCGACTTCAACCTTCGCTGCTTCTGGCTTTCGAAGAATTGTAAGAATCTCAACTGAACCGGCGCCGCGCGAGACAAGGTTTGCGCGCAACCAAGAAAGTGTTAACCCAGAATCGACAATGTCTTCGACAATCAGAATATTTCGTCCGGTGATATCGCGATCAAGATCTTTGAGAATACGAACAACTCCGCTGGATTTTGTTCCTGAACCGTAGGACGAAACTGCCATCCAATCCATTTCAATATGACGTTGCATCGCACGAGTCAGATCTGCCATCGCCATAACCGCACCCTTAAGAACTCCGACAAGAAGTAAGTCTTTACCTTCATAATCTTTATCAACGCGCGCAGCTAACTCTGCAACCTTTGACGCTATCTGTTCTTGAGTTGCGATAACGCGTTCGATATCAGTACCGACTACTTGTAGATCCACAGTGTGGCTCTCCTTCATAAGGTGGCTAGCGCGATGGCTAGGTGCGGGCGTAGAGCGAAAGTCTGCCCGAAATTCGAGCAACCTTCACACCGCCTGGGAGGCTGACTTCACCCTGGCCGTGCCACGAGGTGACCAACGCCTCAACTGCGCCCACATGATCGGCTGAAATCGAGCCGCTCGGTGCACCGTGAGCGTAGATCGCTCTGCGGATGACCCGTGTGCGCACCGCTTTGGAGAGTGAGGTCAGATGAGAAATATCGAGAGAGGCGAGATCGAGTCCGCTCATCGCCGCATCGGCCATCGCATCGAGGGCATCGGCATCATCGCGCAATAAGGATGCGGTGCGAGCCAGGGCCTCTGCAATTCCAGGACCAATTGCTTCTTCCATAAGTGGCAGCACTTGTGTACGAACACGAACGCGCGAAAACTCTTGATTAACGTT
>CANLHC010000014.1 GCA_947490625.1 Candidatus Nanopelagicaceae bacterium | reverse complement strand
TAACTCGAGCGCCCTTTTCGGTGAAGTTATTCATCGATAGCTGCTGTTGCACCTGGCGGAATGTCAGCGCCTTAGCATCTGCAGGATCAACGTTGCCCTTGCCGATATATGGATGATTGGACTTCTTCGCGCTAATTGCCTCGAGCACGATATTTACATTTGCAAGGTCTTTCTTATGCTTTGCTCGCTCAGTCTTTTCGCTCTCATCTTCTTCTGCATCAGAATCCTGAAGAATAAAGGAACCATCTTCAACTTTTACATCGTCAATAAGGTTGACTACACGAGCCTCAGATGGCTTAGCGCCTTCTTCTGCCTCAACAATTTCCAGTACATCTGCTACAAGCTTGTCGACATCTTCGAGTTCGACCTCTTCTAGCTCAACTTCTTCACCATCAATATTGGTAACAACTGTCTTTCCGGCTGCAACTGGCGCAGCAACTTGCTTGGGCTTAATCAGATCCCATTCCGCTTTTTTCAAGATTCGACTAGGTGATCCAAGCCCTTTCTTGCGAAGTGTTTCAACAAATTGTGGAACTGTGATCGCGAGTGCGCGCGCTTCATCTACTAAATCCTTATCAGCCTTCTTTGGAATTCGGCCGAGAGTTGTTACCCCACGTGACTCAAGTTCGGTGAGTACTTCCTTCTGACGCGAGACCGCATTTTTTGCATCAGAGAGCAATTGGACATCTTTAGCGTCAAGAACTTTCTTCAACTCAATTTTGGCAGGGGCTTTCTTCGCTGCAACTTTCTTAGCCGGAGCCTTCTTGGCAGGCGTCTTTTTCGCAGGCGCCTTTTTAGCTACCGCTTTCTTGGCAGGGGCCTTCTTGGCAGCAACTTTCTTCACTGCAGACTTCTTCGCCTTGTTTTTGAGCGCACTAAATACAGCCACAATTGTCCTTTGTTTTTGTCGCGACTTCTAAAATTTTCTTTTTGAAAACCGCGCGAAGTGATACCTATATTATACCGCGAATTGCCGCTGTCATCGCTTCAGATTCGACCAAAAAGCCGTCGTGGCCGAAATCTGAGGAGATTGTGACCAGCTTTTTTGCCTGCGGAACCAACTCTGCAATCTCAACCTGCAGGCGAGGTGGGAAAAGTCGGTCGGTATCGATGGAGACCACCAGGACGGGAATAGTAATTGCGCGCAAAGCCTCAACCACTCCTCCACGGTTGAGCCCCACATCATGGGAGTTCATCGCCTCGGTCAAGACGATGTAGGTGTTGGCATCAAAGCGCTGGGCTAATTTGCGAGCTTGGTGGTCCAGGTACGACTCAACGGCATAGCGCCCCGTGTCATCTCCTTGGAGCTCGCGGCCAAAGCGCACATCCATTTCTGATTCAGTGCGATACGTCAGGTGGGCAATCCGGCGTGCGATTCCCATTCCATCGACAGGGCCACGCTCTTGCTCGTAATAATCTCCGCCTGAAAAATACGGATCATTTTTGATTGCACGAATTTGAATTGATGCCGTACCAATCTGATCGCCTGTAGCAACAGCCGATGATCCAATTGTGCAGATCGATTCAACGCGATCTGGGTGATCGATCGCCCATTCCAGCGAGCGCATTCCGCCAAGAGATGGGCCAACCGCTAAGACGTACTTCTTAATTCCTATCGCATCGCTAAAGGCAATCTCTGCCGCGACCATGTCGCGAATAGTCAGTGCGGGAAAGCGAGATCCATATCGTTTTCCATCGGGTGCGATGCTCGATGGACCGGTACTCCCCTGACATCCGCCGATGACGTTAGGACAGATGATGAAATATTTATCGCTATCAAATGCCAAACCGGGACCGACCATTGCTGGCCACCATCCTGGAACATCAGACCAACCTGTCATTGCATGTTGAATCAGAATTGCGTTATCGCCGGCAGCGTTGAGCTTTCCCCACGTTTGATATGCAATGGTGATGTCGGAAAGGGTCTCGCCGTTCTCTAATTCAAGTGAACCAATTGAAATAAATTGACGTTCACCCGGATCATGACTTTCCAGCCAAGCGCCAGTGACTTCTGGTGAGAGAGTCTTCTTAATAGATGGGGTACTCATAGGAATCCTTCACGCACTTGCACAGATAGTTACTGTGCCTGGTCGTCACCCAGAAGCACCCCACCGCGGTGGAGGGTTGCCGTCTAGAAAGCCGGGGCTTTTAAATACCGATCAAGGTATTCGTTCTAGAACTCGTGACCTGCCCATATCCTAACGCACGAGTTCCACTCTGATCTAGTTTCCAAATATGCCGGCTGTGACTTTGGGATGTAACTCACTGCGCATTCCGGCAAAGGAGTGAGGGGGCCACCCGGCGCTAAAGACTCGCTGGAGCAAGGTGGCAAGTGAGTATGTGGGGGCATCATCAAAGGCTCGTGCCAAGGCGGCCTTGGCTAGCGCTCCATCTCCTGTCTCATAGGCAATAGCTGCAGCCAATGCGGCAACTGGTGCGACATACCCTGTTGGCGCAGATCGCAGCAGGTGAAGCCACATCGTGCGATACGCGGTGATGCTTTCCTCATCATGGCTACCCAATGCGAAATCGCGCACTTGAATATCACTTAAGCGCCCAAGAACATGCGCCATCAAATCTTGATCGGATGAAATTCCATGGGTGATGAAATCATTAGCCAGATCAATCACCGCCGTTGCGCCATCTCGTTGACTTTCATTGAGTTCAGGTGATGTCGGATCCACGAACGACTTACTTACGCGATCAAGCCACGAGGATTCATAGGCCAGAAGATTCGAGCGCACTGAACCACCTAGATCTTCATAGCTTGCAAAAGGCATCGGATGTCCGGCAACAACGCTTTCGGCTGCAACACGTGATGAATCAAGCGGTGGAACTGGCCGCCCTTCGATGGGACAACATGTGGTGTCATGACAGAGCAGTGATCGAAAGTATCCATCTGCAATGAGTATGGATTCATAGATTGCAATTCCAGCTCGGGAAAGTGCTGCAGTGGTGTGCGCAAGAACACGATCACCATCTGATTGGTCGTGCGGCTGATAGACCACTATCAGCGCACCTTCTGCTCCATCGGTTGCACAATGTGCTGCCGTCGCGTCGTAGAAAGCTTCATCCTGAAGTACTGGGTAATCCACTCGCATCGCCATTCCGACGCCATCATCTTTGATTGAGACTAATACGAGTGAATCAGTTGGGTGATATCCAATCAGAAACGGAATAGCGGCGAGTAAGTCGTGCGGGCTAGTAAGAGTTGTCATGCGGGCTCAATTCTTAAATCGGGTCGGGGAGGTAACGACTGTGATCATGACAATTGATGTCGTTTTTACAGTTCCTGTAATGGCACGGGTCTGTGCATTATGTGTGTAGGTGCCATTCCATGTGCTGATCAGGGTTATGGCATATGTTCCTGCCTGGCTATATGTATGTTGAATCTTTCCGTTGGGAAATGGTGCACCAAGATCAGTTGTCGATAAGAAAGTTCCATCGCCAAATGACCATGTAAAACTTGGTCTGAGTGCGACATCAACAATTTCTCCCACTATTTTGACCTGAGTCATAAACGAGGTAGGTAAGTCCGTCCACATATAGACGGGAACTCCAACAAGTGGCTCATATTCAGGTTGGTATGCAATCCCCGCGGTGGGAAGTGATTTGATTAATCGATCAGTCAGAGAAGCACTTTGTGTCACCGGTGGTTGCGGTGTTGGAGTGCTCTTCTTCGGAGCCACCTTTTTTACAACGGGAGGTTTAGCTACCGCTTTGGGTTTGATTGGCTTGGGCTTCACCGGTGCCGCTTTACTCGGTGTTGGCTTCTTTGTTACTTGGGGCGTCGGTTGAGGAGCTGAAGTACTGCTTCCGCCTTTGCGACCTTCAATGATGATCTTTCCATCTTGGGTGTACACATCAACACAGACTGTTGATTGGCATTCCTCTGCATGAACTGCAACCGGAGATAAGAGCGCGATAGTGGCGATGAAGGCGATGGCACGTAAATGGAATTTTTTCATGTGGGCACGCTAGGAGCGCTGACTGCCAATAACGGCTTCTCATGAGCGATCTGTGGATGGATATGGCAATCTAGGAACATGAGCGCCCGCGACGGAGATGGATGGATTCAATGTCAATGCGGCAGCAAACATTGGGGCAAATTTGGCGCAGCCGGAATACTTATTTTTCGCGAAAGCCCCAATGGTGAACGTGAGATCTTTCTTCAGCATCGCGCACCGTGGGTACATAACGGAGACACGTGGGGCATTCCAGGCGGAGCGCGCGATTCACATGAAAGCGTCACTGAAGCAGCGATGCGTGAGGCTCATGAAGAGACTGGAATCAAGCCGGCTCACCTGACGCCGCTCTCGCTCTTTACTGATGATCACGGTGATTGGAGATACGACACGGTAATCGCTTCAGCGCATTCGGAGATTTCTGCAGATTCACCAAATGATGAAAGTCAAGAGATGCGCTGGGTTGCACTCAGTGAAGTGACTATGTTGGATTTACATCCAAGTTTTTCAAAGACTTGGTTTGAACTACGCCAACTTCTCGATGATGTGATCACACCAGCCTAAATCTGAATCAGCAAGATGAGCAACAATCACTACTGTCTTACCGCTCTCCTTTAGGCCTTGGAAAATATCAATGAGGACCTGACGAGATTCACGATCCTGTGATGAGAAAGGCTCATCAAAGAGATAGATCGCGGTGTCACGAACTAATGCTCGTGCGATAGAGACTCGCTGTGCCTGTCCTCCCGAAAGAGTGAGGACCGATTGCCCCGCGATTTTTTCAATCCCAAGCTCTCTCATTACCTGATCAACTCGTGCCAGTGATGGAGCATCTTGTCCCATTTCAATTACTTCACGCACTGTGTATCCGAGCCAAAAATTCTGATGCTGTAGGACAACGCTACGTATCGTTGCTAGTTCGGACAAACCAAAGTGATCAATTTCTTTATCAAAGAGTTTTACCGATCCAGAATCAGGTATTAAATCCCCAGCTAAGACCGAGACAATGGTGCTCTTGCCTGAACCATTAGCTCCAATAATTGCGGTGATTGATTTCTCTTGGATTTCTAATGAGAAGTCTGCGAGCACAGGGGTATTCCCCCGCGTTAACCAGAGGCCATCGCATTTCATTATCGCCATTGCATCTGCCCCTTTTTGAGAGTCAGAATCAAAAGCGGTGCTGCCAAGATAGCGACGAGAATTCCAATCGGAAGATCTTGTGGTGGTGCGATTGATCGCGCGCCGGTATCTGCCAACAAGAGAATTACCGCACCGATAACTGCGGCTGCAATAAGCAGGGTGCGATGACGCGGGCCGACAATAAACCGAGCGATATGTGGAGCAGCCAATGCCAGAAATGCGATCGTGCCTACTGTGCTCACACTCGCTGCGATCGCCACAGATAAAGTGAGAAAGGCAATCAAACGAATTCTTTGTGGATCTCGCCCAATGTGTCTGACCGCGTTATCGCCAAGTGAGAGAAGATCAAGTTCTCGTGAGAGTGTGAGGGCGATCAGAAGAACTACCACTGCGATGGCGAAAAGAGCGAGAAGGTCAGAGGGTGCAATAAGTGCAAGGGATCCCAACGACCAGAACGAGATTGACCTGAGATCAGGACGATCAATAAGTGAAATTGCTACTCCAACGAGGGCGGTCAAAATCGCCGAAACTGCAATTCCCATAATGATGAGTTGTAAGGCAGAGCGCGCTAGCCAGAATGTAAACAAGGTGGCGAGCATCGCACCGATTGTGGCTGCAACCACTGCTGCAAATGAACCGAGTGAGACGAGATTGAAAGCAACACCAATAACAACTCCTGCAGCTGCCCCTGCTGTGGTTCCTAAGAGTGCTGGGTCAGCTAATGGATTATTTGTGGCAGCCTGCGATAACGTGCCGGCGATTCCAAGAATTGCGCCAATCAATACTGCTGCAATCACTCGGGGAGCTCTGATCTGCCAAATAATTTGGTTATCGAGAGTTGATGACGTGAAATCAAAAGAGAAAATTGTTGCCCACACCGCATCGACCTCTGTTGCCCCGATGGAAAGAGCAAGGAGAAGTAAGAGTGGCAAGCTGGAAGCGAGTAGATAAATTCTTTTCATCGGGTGAGAACGTTCTCAACTGATTGTGCTAACTGTGTGATCAATGATGGAGTTCTTGGACCAAAGGAGAGAAGTAAGGAATCATCGACTGAGATAACTGTGCGATTTTTGCCAGCGCTACTCTGCTTAATTCCAGGTAAAGCCAGAAGTCCTTCAACTCCCCCCACAGATTCCAGTCCTTTGCTCATCACGAGAAATACATCGGGGTTAAGGCGCGCCAACGCCTCACTTGTCATCGGATTAAATGGATTCGAGAGGGTCTGCGCACCGATATCGGTAGCACCGATTGCAGAGATGAGTGAGTCCGCACCTGAGCCCTTGCCACCAATAAGGTAGATCGAACTAGCACCGCGAAGATAAAGAAAAGCGATCTTGGTGCCGGTGGCAATAGGTGTGGCTTGATTACCGGCTGTGACCAAGGCTTTCCGCAACTCTCGACCCGCTTGCTCTGCACCAATTGCTGCCGCCACTTCAGAAACTTTCTTATCCATATCTGCCAAAGTCCACGCCTGGCTAATCAGGACAGTTGTGATGCCAGCGCTCTCTAGCGCTGAGAGAGCTGATTGAGGACCACTTGAGTCATCTATCAGAACAAGATCAGGTGACAAAGAGAGAATTTTCTCAGGAATTATCTGATGACCTGAAGTCACAATTTCAACAGATTCCAAGTCAGGATCAGAGCTTGCGATATCTCGACCGATAAGAATGTTTCGGTAACCCATGGCAGAGATAATCTCAGCACTTCCATTTGCTAAAGCGATCACTCGTGTGACTTGAGGAACTTCTTGTCCTGCAATAGAAATTGATTCTGCGCTAGAAATTTCTTCCACGGCAGTGATCTGTGTCGCACATCCACTCATTAATGTGAGAGCGATTGCAATCAATACCAATTTTGAGCGCTTTATTTGCACGACTATATCCTCTCAAATTGATGCCGACATTTCTCAACGCGTTGTCGGATAACTTCTTTCACTCGGCGATTTAGATTTGCCACATGCGTAAAGGGATTTTTCTCCTTATCTCGGCCATCGTGGTTCTACCCATGGCACCAGCCCAAGCAACAGTGAGTGTAAAAGGTGATAACGGCCAAGTTCTCTCTATCAAGAGTGCGCGAGTAAAAGCTGGATCAGTTATCAAAGTCTCAGGAAATGGTTTTGATGAGACTGTTGGAATCTATCTCGCAATCTGTGTTATTCCTGAAAAAGGAAAGGCACCGACACCATGCGGTGGAGGAGCCAATAAAGCAGGTCTCGGTGAGGCATCAGTATGGATCTCTTCAAATGCACCGGCATATGCAGCAGGTCTCACCGATGAGTTTCTCCCTGGTGGCCGCTTCACTCATAACCTCAGCGTCACACAGCGCATTGGAAAATTTGATTGCAGAAAAGTCCGCTGCGCAGTCACTGTTCGATCAGACCACTTAAGAACCGGAGATCGCACCAATGATCTCTTTATTCCAATAACAATCAGAAAGTAGTAATAACATGAGAATAAGAAAGAGCGCAATTGTAATTGCAATAGTTGCTATATCTTCTGCTATTTTTTCCGCACCAGCAGCTCGGGCTGAAACGTTTGTCTTCTCTAGCAGCCCACTGACTAATCTCAGCCTCGTCAATGCCACAGTCAACGGTGGATTCACCAAGTTTCCAACCGGTAAAGGTTTATACATCACTCAATGTAATCAACCTGTCGGCACTGCTCGCCCAACTATCTGCAGTGATAGCGTTCAGGTATGGGTCTCGGATTCTGGATTGCCAACTGCCACCAAATCAACTGGTGCCATCGTAATTAAACCCACTCCCACAATTTCGGGGCGGACCGGAACAGCTGACTGCACAAAGACAAGTTGTGGCCTCTTTTTCCGAGTTGATCATCTTGGCTCGAATGACTTCTCTGAAGATAAATTCTTGCCCATCACTTTTGCAGCCGGCATTGCCGGGCCAGCACTTCCTGCAGATGTTTTCACAGTCACTGCAGATGGCGCACCCTTAGTGCGAAACGTTCCTTCACAATTGAGCTATCGCACTGAGGTAAAAATCGTGGCAACGTCGCGATCTGGCTTAACTCCTGTGATCACATCCTCGACTCCTGATTGTGTGTTTCGAAATGGAGCAATTACGGCGTTGAAGGGAACCGGTATCTGTGCCCTTGATGTGCGTACTCCAGGAAATGCTACGGTCGCCCCAACATCGGCTAACTATCCTTTCAATGTCGGATTAGGGATCCAAACTATTTCTAGCTTCGCCTTAACGTTAAAGCCTGGTGCAAAGTTAACCTTGCCGAGTCAGACCTCGTTTGGACAACCTGTGACATATCGCGCTGCAGGGAAAAATTGTCGAGTAGTAAAAGCAACCCTAGAAGGAATTAAAAGTGGCTCCTGCCGCATCGTTGCTACCGCTTCAGCAAAAACTGGCTTGTGGAAAGCCTTTACTGATAACTATGCAATCAAGATCGGCTAGTTGATTTCAGCGACGAGATAGTGTGGAGATACCCGCAACGATAAAGTTGCGGGTATTTTCAATTTCGCGTGAAGAGTCAGCACCAGACTCAATTCGGGTAGTTGCCGATTGAGTTGCGCTATGAATCAGCGATAACGCTTGAGGCACATCGGCAATGCCCAGCTCTGAAACCGGCTTAGACAATGAAGAGATCATCTTTCTATGGGCCACCGCGATTGCAGCAGATTGATCGCGTGAAATTTCGATGGCGCTTAATGCTTTTGCCAAAAGGTGACGTCCATCGGCGACGTACTCAAGTGAGCTAGATACCCATATTGATATAGCCTCAATCGGTTCGGTAACGCCTTCAACTTTCTCTGATAAGAAATGTGAGAACGATTCAAGTTCATCGGTGATCAGCTCTGCCACAATTTCACTGCTACTCGCGAAATATTCATAGAAAGATGTGCGAGATAGCCCAGCACGCATAGCTACAGTTGCCACGCTGACGCGGTGAGCGCCATCTTCGAGTGCGATAGCGGCGGCTGCATCCATTAATTGCGATCTTCGCCATTGCCGTTGCTGACTCAGAGTCGGCGCGCTGATCTTTGGCACTGGCTACCCACCCCTTCGGCATTGGCTTCTACGTGGCAGGTTACAACACGCAGTCGTCGAGTGCAGAAGTTAATCGGCCAAACTATCGCGCAGGCGGTTAAGTGAGTCGCAGACCACAGATTTATCCGAGGTACGCCATAGAGGCGGCATGGAATTCAAGAGCACGCTGCCATATCTTTTGGTGACAATTCGAGAGTCCAGGATCGCAACAACACCACGATCATCCACGCTCCGAATAAGGCGCCCCGTGCCTTGCGCCAATAACAGGGCAGCTCGTGGCATAGAGACCTGCATAAAGCCGCTACCACCTGCTGCATCTGCTTGTGATGATCGAGCAGCCATCACCGGTTCATCAGGACGTGGAAATGGAATTCGATCGATAGCAACAAGAATGCATGAATTACCTGGCACATCAACGCCCTGCCACAGCGACATAGTTCCGAGCAAAATGGATGTCTCATCTTTTGCAAATCGCTCTACAAGTGGGCCCACAGCATCACCACGTTTTTGCGTAATGATCGTAATCGGTAACTCTTTCAAGACATCGCGCAGATGCGCATCCGCTGCTTCGACTCCGCGCCACGAACTAAAGAGAGCTAACGTGCGACCCCCTGCCGCGTCGATAAGTTCACCAAGTTCTGTGAGTACCTCTTTGCTCGGGCCATCACGACCTGGTTCGGGAAGATGTTTCGGAAGATAGAGAACGCCTTGGGCGGCAAAATCAAAGGGCGAGCCCACATCAAGTGTTTGAAAGTTTGAGGGATCAATTTCTCCTTCAGATTCATCAATCTCATCTTCACTAGTGGCACCTTGTGTGAGAAAGCCAAGAGAGCGTGCCATCGCGTCAAAGCCACTGCCCACTGTCAGAGTTGCAGATGTGGCAATGACTGGAGTCTTAGTTAATAAATTCTCACGTAGCACTTGTGAGACTGATAGCGGTGCCAAATACAGCGATGAAAAAGTTGGTTCGTACCAGAGCACATGAGAAGTACCCATCTTGAGCAACTTACCCACGGTTGTCGTGATTTCAGTGACTGCGCCTTTAACTCGTGCACGTTCTGCAATCGAATCTGGATCAATAATCTCTTCATCGGCGCGAAGTGCATCGGTAATTGCAGCACCGGCTTCTCGCACTTTTCGTACGGGAGCTTCAAGAATGCTGGGGATTTCTTCCAGTCGACCCAGGGATGCAAAGTCTCCCTTGACGCTATCGCCGTAATCAGCCATGGCATCGTGAAAATCATCGGCAGCTTTAGTAAACGCGTCGCTGAGTTTGCCCGGCATATGTTTACGCGCCATTGCGGCTGCGCGCTGCACTCGCCCTGATGTCAGCTCTTCGGTTACTGCCTGCGTTGTTCGATCCATAAACTCATGTGCTTCATCTAAAATAACTGCGTCGCGTTCAGGCAAAATTGGGTGTGAGTCAACAATTTCAATGGCGAGCAAAGTGTGGTTTGTGACGACAACATCTGCTAACTGAGCTTTCGCTTTTGCGTTTACCGCAAAGCATTGTGAACCGTATGCGCAGGCATCTGCTCCGACACATTCGCGACCAGATGTTGAGTTTGCAAGCCAGACCCGCCGGTCCACATCAGGGGCATCATCGCGATCTCCCGATGCTCCCTTGGATTTTGCCCAAGCAATCAGGCGCTGCGCATCTTTTTCAAGGTATGAGGCTTCCAGGATCAGTTCGGTATCGGGGTCGACCTCTTCGCTATTCATCTTCTGTAAGCAGATGTAATTACCAACACCTTTATATATTGCAAACGTCACTTCACGGCCAAGCTCTTTTTCCAGAGCTGGCACAACAGCAGGAAGATCTCGTTCGACAAGTTGGCGTTGCAGAGCAAGAGTTGCAGTAGCAACCAAGACTTTGCGGCCATGGACGAGGGCGGGAATTAAGTAGGCGAGAGATTTTCCAGTGCCGGTGCCGGCCTGCACCATTAAATGGTGGCGATCTGTCAGCGCACTTGAAACGGCCTCCGCCATTTCAATCTGGCCTTTGCGCGGTGCTCCCCCGATGGCTGCGACGGCTGCATCAAGTGCTGATCGCGTTTTCGCCGTGAGGTCGCTCATGTTCGCACACTAGCGAACGTTTACTCATTCAAGTGTGGAATGTGGGTAAATAGTCCTATAGGATCGGCAACAAATTACGGCGAGTGGAGCTCAACTTATGAAGAATGTGAAACGCCAATTTCCCAAGATTGGCGAGCTCGCTCCTCTGCTTCGCTTCACATTGCCGGGCCTTCCTACTCGTAAGAATCGTCTCGCAAAGGCACTGACAGTCTGGGATCTACGCCTTATTGCAAAGCGACGCACTCCGAAAGGCCCATTCGATTACACAGATGGCAGCGCCGAATCTGAGGTAACGCTAGAGCGTGCTCGACGCTCATATCTCGATCTTGAATTTAGACCAAATATTTTGCACGATGTAAAAAACGTTGATACCTCATGTGAGATTCTCGGTGAGAAGTTTGCGATGCCATTTGGAATCGCGCCAACAGGTTTTACCCGCATGATGCATACAGAGGGCGAAATAGCCGGAGCGCGTGCAGCGGAAAAATTTGGAATTCCATTTACTCTCTCCACTTTAGGCACCACAACTGTTGAGAATGTTGTTAAGGCAGCACCCAACGGCGTTAATTGGTTCCAGCTGTATATGTGGAAAGACCGGGAAGCGAGCATGGCGCTGGTCAAGCGCGCGCAAGATTCTGGTGTAAAGCACCTCATGCTCACAGTCGATGTTCCGGCAGCAGGTGCTCGTCTTCGTGATTCTCGCAACGGCCTCACGGTTCCACCACGTTTAACTGTCAAGACTCTACTTGATGCTGCTCCACGTCCTGAATGGTGGATTAATTTCTTAACGACACCAGCAATCACTTTTGCATCCATGTCTAACTGGGAAGGAACTGTTGGGGAACTGTTGGACTTCATGTTCGATCCAACGATGACCTTTGATGACCTTGAGTGGATTCGCGCGCAGTGGGATGGAAAGTTATCGATTAAAGGAATCCAGACGGTAGAAGATGCCAAAATTGCTGCCAAGTACGGCGCTGACGCAATCATTCTTTCCAACCATGGTGGCCGCCAACTCGATCGTGCGCCTGTTCCTCTTCATATGCTCGCCGAAGTAAAGAAAGAGCTCAAAGACGATCTTGAGATCCACATCGATACTGGAATCATGCATGGCGCTGATGTTCTGGCAGCCTTAGCTCTCGGTGCTGATTTTGCATATATTGGTCGCGCCTATCTCTACGGTCTCATGGCAGGTGGACAAGAAGGCGTCGAGCGGACCCTGCAAATTATGCAGACTGAAATGATCCGCACCATGAAATTACTCGGAGTAAATTCGTTAAAGGAACTTGAACCAAAGCACGTACAAATCCTCCAAACTCATGCCGGCCTAGGCCGCCTACCCGAAGGGAAATAAGAAGATGCGCATAGCTCGAATTGGTGAGGTTGGCAAAGAAAAACCTGCAGTTGTATCAGGCGATGAGTACATACTCGTCGACTCCTTAATTTCTGATTGGTCGCGCGCGACACTCGAAGCTGGAGCGATGGAGAAGGTAGCTTCGGCAGATCTCTCATCACTTCCACGCGTTGCTAAGGGCTCTACCCGAATTGGTTCATCTATTAATCGTCCATCAAAGGTGATCTGTGTAGGCCTTAATTATCTCGCCCACATTGCAGAGACAAATTCTGAGACCCCTAAAGAGCCAGTGATATTTATGAAGGCTCCTGACACTGTTGTGGGACCAAATGATGACATTGTGATTCCTCCCAACAGCACATCGACAGATTACGAGGTTGAACTCGCTATCGTTATTGGAAAACGTGCCCTCTATCTGAAATCCCCTGAAGATGCAGCAAAGCACATCCTCGGCTACACAATTTCGCAAGATGTATCAGAGCGCCACTGGCAAATAGAGCGATCCGGACAATGGGTAAAGGGAAAGTCTTTCCCAACATTTAATCCACTTGGGCCAGAAATTGTCACACCAGATGCAATTAATCCCAACAATTTGCGCCTGTGGTGCAGTGTCAATGGAGTCATGAAGCAAGATTCAAATACAGATGACCTACTCTTCGGGCTCCATCACATTGTCTGGTACATCAGCCAATTTATGGAGCTCTTTCCAGGGGACATCATTAACTCGGGAACACCATTTGGTGTCGGACTTGGGTTTAAGCCACCTGTCTATCTAGCGATCGGCGATACCGTGAAGACCGGTATTGAAGGTATCGGCGAGATTACAAATAATTGCGTCGCTTATAAATAATTAG